>JASEHP010000023.1 GCA_030018605.1 Thermodesulfovibrionales bacterium | reverse complement strand
TGTTGACTATCTCATCAAAAAAGGAGGTATGTCGCATTTGTATGGAACTTATACAAGAGGTTGAAAAAAGCAAGAAAATAATGTATCCTTACAATAAGGAGGTAAGATTATGCTTGCAAAAAGGACTTCAAAGAACCAGCTTACGCTGCCGAAAGAGATAGTCAAGGCATTTCCCGATATAAACTATTTCGATGTCTCGGTAAGGGATAAGAAGATAGTATTAATGCCTGTAAAAATAACCCCTGCAGATAAAACTCTCGGGACTATCAGAGAAAAGATGAAAAAACTCGGCATTACCGGAAAAGATATTACTGATGCGGTTAAATGGGCGAGAAAAAGAAGCTAAAGGTTGTCCTTGATACTAATGTCCTTGTATCCGCATTGCTGTTCAAGGGCGAACTCTCAAAGATAGTTGATCTGTGGGAAAGAGACAGGATTATCCCCCTGATATCAAAAGAAACCTTTGACGAATTCAAAAAGGTTATTGCCTATCCAAAATTTTCTCTGACCGGCAATGAGATAAAAACAATTATTGAAGAAAATGTCCTACCCTTTTTTGAGGTTGTGGAGGCAAATGAGGTAATAAAGGATGTTTGCAAAGACCGCGACGACAATAAATTCCTTTCATGCGCTGTTTCTGCAGGGGCGGATTATATAGTCACCGGAGATAGAGAGTTTTGCGAACTTGGCAAGTTCGGAAGAGTAAAAATCATAACCCCGTTAAAATTTTTAAAGATGTTTGATTAACAACTCCTGACTAAAACCGGTCGCTGTCCCTCTTTATTCCTCTGCTGTCCCTCTTTATTCCTCCACGCAGAGTCAAAGAGGAAGTTGTTAAGGCAATAGGAAATTTTTTAAGGCTCATCTGGTACAACCGTAAAAAGGCAAAAAACTCTTCAGGCTTGAAAACATTTTGCTCTCCACGTTAAAATCAAGGCAATCATGAAAGACATAATCACAAAGGCAAACATACTCATTGAGGCATTGCCGTATATACGGAATTTTTCAGGCAAGACATTTGTCATCAAATACGGCGGCGCGGCGCAGGCTGAAGAGCATTTAAAAGATTCATTTGCTCAGGACATTGCGCTCTTAAGTTTCATCGGAATCCATCCTGTAATTGTGCACGGCGGAGGGCCAAAGATAAGTTCCACAATGGAAAAGATGGGCAAGAAACCCAAATTCATCCATGGCCAGCGCGTTACGGACAAAGAGACAATGGACATCGTTGAAATGGTTCTCGGAGGGCTGGTGAATAAAGAGATAGTCTCTCTGGTAAACAAGCACGGAGGCAAAGCCATAGGCTTGAGCGGAAAAGACGGAGGGCTTATTAAGGCAAAGAAAAAACTTATGAAAAAGGCGTCGCAAAAGGGAGCAGTTGAAGAGCTGATTGACCTCGGGCTTGTGGGCGAGGTAACGGATATAAATTCGCAGGTGCTTAAAAGCCTTGAAAAGGAAAGGTTCATCCCTGTCATATCCCCGATAGGCATGGGAGAACACGGCGAGACATTTAATATTAATGCGGATTATGTTGCATCTTCAATAGCGGCAAAACTCAAGGCAGAAAAACTCATACTCCTCACAGACGTGCCGGGCATTAAGGATAAAAAAGGAAATACTATCTCAACGCTTTCTCAAAAACAGATAAAGAAACTTGTCTCTGACAACACAATATCAGGGGGCATGCTGCCGAAAACGCAGGCTTGCGTGAAGGCGCTTGAGGCAGGCGTCGCCAAAACCCATATTATTGACGGCAGAATCTCTCATTGCCTCCTCCTTGAGATATTCACAAAAGAAGGAATCGGAACAGAGATTGTGAAGTAAGGGAATTGAGTATTTTCCCCCTCCACAATCTCAATCTCCCTGCCCTTTGAATGAGTGATGATGTACAGGCTCCTTTTTTTGAAAAACACATGAAAGTATTATTCTTCTAAATATTTTTGTGGCGTCAGTATCTTAAAGTCAAAAGGCAAATTCTTTAAATCCAGAAGATCTTTATCGCCAGTGATGAGAATCTTTGCCTTTGCTGTATGGCAACATTCAAGAAGCATATTATCGTCGGTATCTCTACAAAGTGATAATTTTACAGATGGATAGACAATTCTTGTGTTTGCAACAAAAGAGGCTATTCCGGAAATTAATGCCTTTAACTGGATATGGCTTATCTTCCCCTCGGTTTCAAGTTCCAATGGGGTATCACGATACTCTTCAAGAAGGGCTGGGGATACATATATGTCTGCCTCTTTAAATGCCTTTCTGACAGTTTTCTCAGGCACACCGCCAAAGGCAAAGGCCGAAACAAGCACACCTGTATCAATAACTATATTACTTCTTTTTTCCGTAGATTCTTTTCCTCACAGTTTTAGCTGCTTTATCAATGTCTTTCATTGTTAACGCGGTCTTTTTAAATGCCTCGCCTGCAACTTTGAAAGCGGCGTTAAGCCTGTCCTCAGGAGAAAGCGCAGAGAGAATAAAATCTTCAGGATTTATTTTTTTTGCTGTAGCAGTGCCCACTTTAAACACCCCCCTCACTTTTATTTCTATATTCTATAATATCACAGTCTATGCTTTTTCTAACCTTACAACCCAATTCCCCGCCCTCTGCGTGAGGGATGATGGAACTGTAATCCCTTCTTCTATAACTATGTTTATATAACTAACAAATGTCTATTTTCTTTTAGCCAATCTTTATAATGCTCATAATCAGGCATCATTATCTTAATCTTGTTCCAAAATTTTTTCGAATGATTTTTTTCTTCAAGGTGCGCCAATTCATGGACAACCACATAATCAATTACTCTCAAGGGAGCCATTATTAAACGCCAGCTAAAATTTAAATTCCCTTTAGCGCTGCATGAGCCCCATCGCTTCTGAGCATCTGAAATTTTTACTTCAGTGTATTTCAATCCGGTCATAGAGGCATACCGGTCAACTCTTTCTGATATCTTGTGATATGCCTGTTCTTTGTACCATGCAATTAAAAGCTCTTTAGCTGTATCCGAGTATTTGCGTGAAATCTGAAAGTTATTATTAAATTCTATGGATATATCGGATATATCAACGAACTCAAGTTTATACGTATTCCCAAGATATAAAAATCCCTCGCCGCTTACAAATTCTTTCAGTACTATTTTTTCATATCTGTTCCTGACAAATTCCTGCTTCTCTTTAATCCAGAATCTTTTTTTAAATACAACCTTTTCAATAAAATATAGAGGAGTGCGATAAGGTGCACGCACAACCAAACTGGCGTCTCGCGCTACTTCAAGTGCTATAGTCCTTCGCTTTGACCTGATAATTTTATCTATCTTAATTTCTGTCATCCTGTTAAATCATCATGCAGATGAAAGGCAAGCTCCAGAATTTTCTGGCTAAGCATTGCCCTGTTTTTAAAAATATTTCTGTTATCCTTGAAAGCGGTTAATAAGTGAGAGGCGATATACCCTTTCAGTTTTTTCTGAGCGGTATAATTCCCCCAAAAGTCAACAAGACGTATCTCGCTTTTAACCCTTTCCAGAATATCCTTTGTTGTCTGCACCAAAAGCTCAACTTGCTTTTCATTTAAGTCAGAAATGTTTTTTACTCCAAAAACCTCTTTTTTCAATAGCCCCAGAAACGGCATTTCGGCTTTTCTATCAAATCCAAATGTCTCTTCTTCTGCTCGCCCCATGCGTATCTCTTCCATAAGTTTTTCAAGTTCTTTGGCGAGCATCTCCCAATTTTCCTTATATTCCCGCAGCAGCCTGTCAAGTTTTTCGCTAAACTGCTCATATAATTCCGGGTCTTCCTCCTGATGACCTTTTATATGCTCTTCTATGGCATGTTTCAATTCCTCTGCCTTTGCTTTATCAGACTTTTCCTGATTTATCTTTGCCTTAAATTTCTCAGAAAATATCGGCAAAGGCGGTATTTTCGGGTCAACACCTTTTGAAACAAGATATTCATCAACAATATCCCGAACCTTTTTACTGGCATCTTTTATATTCAATTTTTCATCACGATAACGGTTGCGCGCTGTCTGGCTGATGAAACTAAAAGTCTTCAATGCATAGATATATTCCAATGCCTCTTTTTTAGGGAGCACTTTATCCATGTTTTTAGTGAATGCCTTAAAAAATGATAAAAACTCATTTCTTGTTTCTTCATCTGCCAGCATATCTACACATGCATCTATATCGTTGATATCGGCAATATCATATTTTTTAAAATATTCCCGCATCTGAAGATAGCTGTATTTTAAATCGTCTATATCTTTTGCATCACTCTTAACTACCTTTAATATTTCTTCAACATCTTTGGCATCAAACACGGCAAGGGCTTCGCGCAGGTGTCTGGCAACCCCGACATAATCAATTACAAAACCGCAACTCTTATTGTGTTCAATACGATTAACGCGGGCAATCGCCTGTAAAAGGGTATGCTCTTTAATTACATCATCCAGATACATAACCTGTTCAATAGGCGCGTCAAACCCCGTTAAAAGCATGCTTTGCACAATGATAATTCCTACATTTCCTGAAATATTATTTTCTGATACTCTTCCAAATGGCAGTTTAAAACTTTTGATAATCTTTTCATGCTCCTGTTCATTTGTATATCTTTGATATTCGGGCGGATCATTAGGACTTCCGGACATGACAACTTCAACCCGCATCTTTTCTAATAGTGCAATATCAATTTTTGGATTCGCCTTCTTTTTAAAATCTGCAATTTTCTCTCTCAGTGCATTATCAAATTCATTTTTATAGCGCATTGCCGCCACCCGAGATACGGCGACCACCTGGGCCTTAAAACCATTAGGAAAAATATGTGCAAGATAATGTTCCAGCATATCGCGTGCCTTGTCTTTAATAGTCTCTTCTGCCTCCAAATACGCTTTCCATGTATAACGTCCGAGAATATCCCTGCGGGTGTCGTCATCAATAGTACTGAACACATCCTCAAAGCGTTTATTCATTGCTTCTTTGTCAGAAATCTCTCCGGTATGCGTCCTGCCCTCATAAATGATTTCAACTGTTACACCGTCATCAACTGCCTGCCAGATGGAATATTTATCAATGTACTCGCCGAAAGTAGTTTCGGTTTTTTCTATTGGAGTGCCTGTAAAGGCAATTTTGGTTGCGTTAGGCATCCCTTTTTCAAGATTTGCGCCGAGCAGTTTATACTGCGACCTATGCGCTTCATCGATCATTACAAGGATATTTTCAGATGTGTTTAATTCAGGGAATACCTGCATAAGTTCATGCTCCTGAAATTTATGGATCATGCCCATTACCAAATCAGGCGTATTTGTCCTTAAATATTCTTTAAGCTTATCAATGCGGTGCGCAAGGTTTACAGTGTAGCCGATGCTTTTGGTAGTATTTTTTAGCTGCTTCTCAAGGTCTTTTCTGTCTGTTATAAACACAATTTTGTATTTTGAAAGCTCGCTGTCATTGTACATTTTGCGAACAACAAACATCATGGTAAGGGATTTTCCTGAACCCTGCGTGTGCCAAACTATACCGCCTTTTTCCTGCGATGATTTTCCGGACTTTAAGCGATTAATAATCTTTAAAACCGTACGGTATTGTTGATAACGGGGGACAATTTTAATCAATCGTCCTTTTGTGTTCTCCTGAAAGATGGTAAATGACCTGATAATATTCAGAAAGTTTTCTTTTGAGAGCATTCCCTGAATCAGCACATGTTGACTATTAACTGATTCGCTACCTTCCGTATCAATATCAGAGAGTTTAAATGGATATGGGTCTTTCCATTCAATAAAATGCTCAAATTCCCCTGTGATAGTTGAATATCTTGCTGACTGCCTGCTTGTCGCAATCATTATCTGGTTATACCAGAACAGTCTCTCATTGCCTTCTTTTTCTCCCCGGCGGTTAGAGTAGCGCATAAGCTGGATGACTGCTTCGCCAATCGGGTCAGCAATATATGGCGATTTACACTCAGCAATTCCCAGAGGCAGGCCATTCACAAAAAGCACAATGTCAGGGATGATATGTTTTTCTGTGCCGGGGATATTAACCTTAAACTGCGATATTGCCAGAAAGGAATTATTGGCAGGATTTATAAAATCAATAAACCTTACAGTCTCGCTTTTCTCGCCTGTTTTTCTGTTTTCCGCAGAGGTGTTTTCAAGCAGTAATTCTAAAATCTCTTTATTGACTTCAATAAAGGAATTACCCTGCGGCACAGCAATCTCGCGGACAACCTCGCTAATCTGATCTTCTTCTATCCATGGGTTAATGCGCTTGATTGCCTCTTTTAATTCGCTTTCAACAATAGCCTCATTGAATCCTCCACGCAGCGAAACAGAGGCGTCATATTTATCCCCGCGGATAATGTGCCAGCCTAATCGCTCCAACTGCCGCAGGAACGGCTCTTCAACATACTCAAATTCATTTAAAGCGATTCTATCCATAGTTTAATTCAGTAAATGATTCACCCTCACTTTGCCGGTAAGCAAGTCCTCCATCAACCCGCTTTTGAGAGAGAGGAGTTTTTGTTTGTAGGCTTGTTCTTTATCTATTGTTTCGTCAACTTTAGAGAGAATGGAGGCAATACGAGATTGTTCTGGGAGAGTTGGCATTTTTATTGGAAGATTTGACAGTATCGTGGTATTTAAACATTTCATAGTTGAACCAACCGCATTGTTTAATATCCACTGCCTGCAAGTATCGTAATTTAATAAATACGATAAAAACTTGGCATCAAAGCGACTTCCTCCTCGAACTCTTAGACATCTACCAGAAAATAGCCAGCCTTCTTCTTTATAAGAAGTAAATGAACATCTATCTATTGCACCCACCCGGCTAAACACTAAATCTCCATACTTCAAGACATATTTTCTAAGTCTCCTATAATCTGCTTCTCCAACTAAAGGTAAATTCTGATGCAGTATCTTTCCTTCCGCCAAATGTTCAACAGTGATGATTGGTATCCCATTTTCTTTATAGTCTTTAGCGTGTAGTTGACTGCCAAACGGACCTGTTTGTATTGAACCGCCACTTTGCTTACATTCTTTACCAATTGGATTTACCTCCCACTCCTCAGGAATCCTGCCAAGCGGGGAGTTTTTGAACTTGTGAGTCTTTTCGCTTCGGATGTCGCCATTTTCATCCATGCCTTTTGTAAGCAGGTCCTGCATCAATCCCTGCTTGATGCGCTGGTATTTTTGAATCAGCGCCTCTGTCTTATCAATCGCCTTGCCAACGGTGGAAAGTATTTCGGCGATTTTGGATTGTTCGGGTAGTTTGCTAGGGATTGAACAAAATTCTTCAAAGTATTCTTGAAATTTGAAATTAATTATACCTGTTGTCTTTTGCTGATATGGATAAATACGTCCTTCTCGGTAATATTGAGATAACAAATAAAACACAAACTTTGAATCTAATCTACTATCTGGTTCCAAAAGCTGAACAAAATTAGAACAAGTTCCATCTAAATCTCTATCACAATAAACAACTCGGCCAGCAGGCTGATCTGGGCTCCCTCCTGATTTTTCCAATAAAATATTTCCTTGCCTTATTAACCTTTGCGATAATTTTCCTTTAACAAAGCTCCGTAAAGGTAAATCCCTATAATCTATTTTTCCATCATTGTCAAAATTTGGTGTTCCAATAACAAAATAAGAGTTCTGCAGTGATGGTTCGTGTCCCCAATCGCCTGATATATTCTTAGTGAAGAGGGTTTTTAATTTTCTTTCTTCCCATCCCTCTGGTATTTTTATATTTTTGCTTATCATATTATTTGCCACGCATGTAATCTAATTTTTTCAAAAAACCATTAAGCTTTACCGCTGCCTCATCCCGCTCTTTTGAAATCTCTGCCATAGACTCCCGATACTTATCCCAAAGCTTCTCAAATATCCCAACAATCTTTTTCTTTTCTGCATTCAGATAGCGGTGCAATTCTTCCGCGATAACATCATGAAGTTTTTTAAGTATTAGTTCTCTTGCCTCTTTTTCTGTAAAACTCTCCCTCTTTGCTTCAATTTTTTGCTCAAGTTCTTTTTCCTTTTCTTTAAGGGTCTTTTTAATAACCCTTAATTCCCTTTCTTTGGTTTCAATATCTTTAAGCGTCTTTTCCAAACGCTTCATTTCTTCTTTTGCTGAAGCTGTTGCTATTTCTTTTAAATCCTTAATCTGTTCTTTGAGGTATTTCTTAACTACTGAGACAGTTTTTTTATTTTCTTCCTCTTCCTCATCTTCTTCCATCTCAATCTCTTCAATCATTTCTGAAAGCTCCGATTCTGTTTCTATGATTTGTGATTCAATTTTTTCTATCTCATAAACTTCATCTTTGAAAAATGCATTCTTAATATATTCGTCTGGAATAAGACTCGGACTCCAGCCAACTGCAACAATCGTCTTAAAATCATATTTAATCGCTTCCCACCAGTTCACAAATACACCGGCGATCTGAAACTCATCCAGCACTCCTACAGGTTGAAGATGCTCCTTTAATTTTCCTATAAACCTTGCCCTGAATTTAGGTATGTTATTATTGCCCGGAAAAGTTGTAATAACCTTTTGCGCCTCCTGCCACCAGTCAGCAAGCAGGGCATCTATTTCCTTATTTACCTTCTGGATTGACTGATGGTTTTCAATAATCTCCCTGATATGGCTCTTTTCGCTGACTGTGCCGTTAAAATCTAAATAATCCCTGTTTTTCTCTGTGAGAATATCACTGCCCTTAATCTTGTATTTTTTAAAGGCTGGTTCATAAATAGCTGCTTCCCTTTTTGGAATGCCGCCTACAAGATGCGCATGCACATCCTCTATTTCAGGGTCTGGCGAGTTATCAACATAACGCCGGATATTGAGGTTAAAATCATTTTCTTCAATCTCTTTAATTCTTACAAGACGGGAATATTTTGCAATTTCAATCTTGTTTTCAAAAACAAAGGTGATTTTCTCAATATCTTCAGGCCGCAGGTAGTTTTGATTTCGTCCTTCTCCATATTCAGCATCAGCATTGATGAAAAAGATTTTATCCTTAAGTTCTTTAGGCTTATTTTTGTTGATAACAAGGACGCAGGCAGGGATGCCTGTGCCATAAAACAGATGGGGAGGAAGTCCGATAATCCCTTCAATAATCCCGTCCTTTATAATGCCTTCCCGTATGGCTTTTTCCGCCCCGCCTCGGAAAAGAACGCCATGAGGCATAATAGTTGCCATAATGCCCTTGTCTTTAAGGCTTGTAATCATGTGCTGGACAAACATAAGGTCGGCTTTCTTGCCGGTTTCAGGGGCAAAACCATAACGGAATCGCTGAGGGAATTGCATGGTAGCCCGTGAATAATTTTGCGAGAAGGGCGGATTAGCGATCACGCGCTCAAACTTCTTTATATACCCGTCTTCAACAAATTTGGGGTCTTCCAGTGTGTCATCGTTTTCAATGCGTGCATCAGGGATGTTATGCAGTATCATATTCATCTTGCAGATTGCCCATACCGTCCCATTATTGTCCTGACCGTATAAAGCAAGGTTTCTGGCATCTTGCCCCTGTTCTTCAACATACTGCTTTGATTGAATAAGCATACCCCCGGAACCGCAAGTCGGGTCATACACATACATGCCTTCCTGCGGTTTGATTAAACGAACCAATAGACGCACAACTTGTGACGGAGTGTAAAACTCTCCGCCTTTCTTTCCTGCGCTGTCGGCAAAATCCTTTATCAGATATTCATAGGCAGCGCCAAGGAGATCAGGGAACTCAAAATCTTCATTGGTTAAACGATAAATATTGAAATGGTGGATTAAATCAGTTAGTTGGCTGTCTTTGAGTTTTGTCTTCCCTTTTTTGGCGTTGAAATCAATATGCTTTAATACACCGTCTAATTCAGGGTTGGCTTCTTCTAATGCAGCAAGTGCTTTATTAAGTTGATTGCCTACATCTGTCTTGAGGGTAAGCAGGTTTTCCCATCGCGAACGTTCAGGCACAGTAAAGGTGTATCCATACATTGCAGGCTCCTCAGCTATTTTGCCCGCTTCTTCTTTAGAATATCCCTCTTTTATCCACTTGTTCTTTTCCTTCTGATGATGCACGGAAAACTCATCGGAAACCCTCTTCAGAAATAACATGCCAAAGATATATTCTTTATACTCAGACGCATCCATCTTGCCGCGCAATATATCAGCGGCTTTAAATAAGTGCGTTTCAAGTTGTGATAAGGTAAGTTTATGATTCATGATTAGAAATTAATTTTCTCTCTAAATTTTCCATCAATATTAAAACCTTTCACCAATGATTTGCAAGGCGAAACATCCCTTGTCAATCCGTCCTATGCAAGACTATAATACATAATGGCCAAAGTTAAAACTTTCTTTCAATGCCAGGCGTGCGGGTATGTGAGCCCTAAGTGGCTCGGGAAATGCCCTGACTGCGGGGAATGGAATACCCTTGCCGAAGAGAAAAAAGAGACAAGGCAGGGAAGAAAATCATCCGGAAAGTCAGAAGCCCAGCCCCTGAACACAATCATCAGCGGAAAAGAAAAGCGCACAACAACCGGAATAAAAGAATTTGACAGGGTGTTAGGAGGCGGTGTTGTTGCCGGCTCTGTGACCCTTGTAGGCGGAGACCCAGGAATCGGGAAATCAACTGTCCTTATTCAGGCGCTCTCAGGCCTTTCAAAAAAATATGAAAGCGTGCTTTATGTGTCAGGAGAAGAATCTCCGGAGCAGATAAAATTAAGGGCAGAAAGGCTTTCCGTAGATTCCGACAGGATAATGCTTCTTGCCGAGACATCCCTTGAGAACATAATTGACACAGCCTCAAGACTTAAACCAGGCGCAATAGTAATTGATTCCATCCAGACAATGTACACCGAGGAAATATTGTCGGCGCCGGGCTCCGTAAGCCAGGTGAGGGAATGCGCTGCAAGGCTGATGTTCTTTGCAAAGAAATCGGCTATCCCGGTATTTCTTGTCGGCCATGTGACTAAAGAAGGCGCAATTGCAGGGCCGAGAGTTCTTGAACATATAGTTGACACTGTGCTTTACTTTGAAGGAGACAGAGGACATTCTTACAGGATTTTAAGGACTGTTAAAAACCGCTTTGGTTCAACAAATGAGATAGGCGTGTTTGAGATGACAGACTCAGGGCTTTCAGAGATTGAAAATCCATCTGAATTGTTTCTCTCGGAAAGGCCGCTCAATGTCTCCGGCTCCACTGTTGTTGCAAGCATGGAAGGGACAAGGCCGCTGATGGTGGAGATTCAGGCGCTGGTTTCACCGACAACATTCGGAATGCCGAGAAGGACAAGCATCGGCGTTGATTTCAACAGGGTTAATCTTCTGACTGCAGTGCTTGAAAAAAAGGCAGGGCTTCATCTCGGCGGGATGGACATATTTATAAACGTGGTCGGAGGGCTCAAAATAATAGAGCCCGCGATTGACCTTGGAATTATACTGACGATTGCATCATCGCTGAGGGATATTCCCATTGACCCCAAGATATTTATGTTCGGCGAGGTAGGCCTTTCAGGCGAGATACGGGCAGTTGCTTATGCGGAGCAGAGGATTAAGGAAGCCGCAAAGATAGGATTCAAAAAGGCGCTTATGTCCGGAACAAACAGCGAGAGGCTGAAGGAATCTTTCGGGCTTGAGATATTGGGAGCGGAAAATATTGAAGAGGCGCTTGAGGCGACACTTGGGCGATAGAAAAAATATGAAGAATTTAATGAGCATGACTAACTTTCGCTTTCTGCGATATTTTTCTGTTGTTCTAAGGCTCATTCCGCTACAGCCGCAAAACTCACCCTTCGGGTTCAGACAGTTGCGGCTGTCAGCGCTTCATTTCGCCAAGAACGAAAACGAAAAATCTCTGATGCCGCTCAAGTCAATCATGCTCATTGTTTTATTATTTTTTTTACTCTCCTGCACTGCAAAGAGGGTTGAACTGCCTGATTACTCGGCCGTTGATGTAAAAACAGTTATCGCGGAACGCAAAAACATAAAAGGCGTTAACGCAACATTTTATATTGAATTTGAAAAGAACGACAGCACGATGACGGGAGACGCAGCGGTCACGCTTATGGAAAAATCCCTCGATCTGAGGATATACTCCATGGGGTTTCTCATGGCAGAGATAAAAGAGAAAGACGGGATAATAAAAAGCATCCCTCCGGCTGACAAAAATAAGAGCACAATTCTGGTGGAAGGTTTAAGAAATAGCATGTTGTGGTGGCTGATAAAAGACTACGGCATTGAAGAACAAAACAATAGTTATCTTATCAGGAATTCAAGCCAGAAAATTGTCATTGACAAAAAAACTATGCTCCCGGTATCACAGACAATAGAACTTGATAACGGTAGAGAACTCCGCATCTCTTATGATGAGCCTGCAAACAGCAATGGATTCTGGTATCCCTCAAGAATGAAAATAGCACTGTCAAAGTATGTTGTAAAACTGAAGATTAAGAGTATATCTTCTATTCCTCGCTCAGCCCAAGGTCAACAGTAACAGCCCTGATAATCGCTTCATCTATGATATTCGTCTTAAAGAGGAATCCGTCAAGAAGGGCATTGTCGCAGATGGTATTTATCAAACGCGGTACGCCGCTTGAATAATGGTATATAGCCCGCATTGCATTTTCTGTAAATGGATTTTTCGGAGAACCGGCAATATGCATCCTGTGAACTATATACTCTTTTGTATTCTCTTCAGAAAACGACTTCAGTCTCACCTTTATTGCAACCCTTTGTTTTAAAGGCTCGTCAAGGGCAAGCACGCTGTCAAGTTCCGGCATGCCGACAAATATGAAATTCACCATCTTTCCTTCAGGCATCTCCATATTCAGCAGCCCCCTGAACTCCTCCATTATCTCCTTTGATTTCAGCATTTGCACTTCGTCTATGATTACAACCGGTGACTTGCCCTGTTCGCCCAGTTCAAAAAGCCTCCTGTATATCTGGCTGAGAAGTTCTACCTTCTCTTCCTTCACATCCGTAACGCCAAGCTGTATGGCAAGTTTTTTCAGAAGCCAGTCAGCGCTTACCGCTGAATGAATTACAACGAGGAGAACCGCCTCATAAATATTCTCATCAAGCTCCTCAAGCAGCCTGCGTGCAAGCGTAGTCTTACCGGTGCCTATGTCTCCTATGACAACAGCCAGCCCTTTCTTTGTATCTATGGCATATCTCAGCCTTACAAGCGCCTCTGAATGCTGCGTGCCGTTAAAGTAAAACCTGTTGTCAACAACATTTGAAAACGGATGTTCTTTCAGCTTATAAAACTCAAGATAATCCATAGCTTACAGATAAGAAACTCTCTCCTTCTTTATTTTCTGTTTCTCGGGCATTACCGGTTTTTCCGCAGGTTTTGACACATGCACCTTCAGCAGATTAACCTTTTCTGCAACATTTCTGAATTTTGAATTCCACCCGTATACTTCCCTGTAGTGTCTAAGCGCCTCTTTAAGATTTTCATTTTTCTCATACGCCTCTGCGAGTTCGTATTTCACGCCCCAGTATGATTCGTCCTTTGCCCCTATCTTTTCCATCACACTGTTAAAAGAATCAATGGCAAGAGGATATAGTCCTTTTGTCATATAACACATCCCGAGCATACTTACCGAAGGGATTAATCTTTCAGGGTCGTTCTTTGATGTCTGGAATTCCTTTATTGCATCGTCTATCAAGCCCATTTCTTTATATGCAATCCCGAGATTATAATGTGTTTCCGAATCCTCTGTGCCTATTTCCTTTTCAAGCCCTTTCTTGAACTCTTTAAATATGCCGAGGACATCGCTTTCCAGAGCGAATTCAGTAGCCGCTTGTGCTCCAAGGATATCTGAAATCACAAACTCTTCTGTCGTACTTTTAATAACTGTCCCGGCAGGCTTCTCAACCCCTTCTATCGGTTTCTCTTCAAATTCAACTTCTTCCCTGGCTTTAGCCTCAACCAGCGAAAGCTTTTCTCTTATCTCATTGTTATCCGGAAATAGTTCAAGAAGTTTCTTATATGCTGCCTTTGCCTCCTCATACAACCCCTGTCTTAAATAAAACTCTGCCTCACTGTAATCCTCTGCGCCCGGAGCAGACACCCCTCTATGGGCAACAAATTCTTCAGACGGCTGCCTCGACAGCCTCTCCAGCAATCTTGGCTCCTCAGGATTTATTTCATATGCCTCTTTAAGAATCCCTTCCATTAGCTCAATACTCCCGCTTTTATTGTAGAGTTCAGCGAGAATAAGGCATTCGTTCACGGCCTGTTCTTTGTCGCCTGTCTCTGAATATAAAGATTTAAGTCTTGCATGGACATCGGCATTTTCAGGTTTCTGTATTTTAAGGGACTCGAGCATTGTTCTTGCTTCATCATAGAGCCCGTACCTCAAAAATATATCTGCCTCTGCAAGGGACTCTTCAACTGATTTCTTAGGTTCTGCGTATTCCTCGCCAAGTTCCCTTTTGGCATTGCTTATTTTCTCTTTTAACTCATTATCGTCAGGATGTATCTCATCTGCTTCCTTATAACACTCCAAAGCCTCCTTTAGCATTCTTTCTTCCGAGAAGATAAAAGCATCGCCTAAAGAAACAAGCTCTGCAAAAGCTGATTCATAATCGTTCTTCTGTTTATACAGCGTCACAAGCTTTTTTCTCGTCTCTACAGGTTCTGTATCTATGAACATTGTCAGGATATTTATGGCTTCATCAAGTTTCCCAGCAAATATTATCTCGTCTATAATCACCCTGTATTCTTCCCATGCCTTTTGTTTATCTCCGCTCTCCGCATACATCTCACCGAGAAGCTTTCTTGCCGCACTATTTGAAGGGTCTATTTCAATAATTTTTGATATGTATTGCATTGCCTCTGAAAAAGACTTTGCCTTAACCAGAGACTCTGCATATTTCAAGATTAATTCGGTATTTGACGGAGCAAGTTCAACCGCCTTCTTCAGATATTCCTGAGCCTGACTTGGATCGCCTGTTTTCTCGTATATTGAACTCAGCCCAAGCAAAGCCTCATTATTGTTGGGCTGGAGGTCAAGCGATTTTTTATAATACATGCCTGCATTGTTGACATCATCTTTCTCATTATATAACCTCGCTATATGCAGGTACTCTTTTGCAGCCTCAATCTGGAGCCCTTCCTTATTGAAAATCTCCGCCACCTTATTCCTCAAAGGGATGTTAGACGGAGAGAGCCTCAGTATCTTGTCATACGCCTTTAGTAATTCATCTTTTTCCCCTTCTTTGGAAAGGATATCGGCGCTGGCAAGATAATACTTTATGGCATCTATTGCCAGACCTTTTTCCTCGCTTAACTCTCCGAGAGCATATAAGGCAGACGTGCTTGAAGTGTCAATATTCAATACCTTCTTGTAGAGAGCCAGCGCTTTCAGAGAAAAGCCTTCATCCCTGAAGAAACGCGCTGCTTTATGAAAGGATTCTACAGCAAGAGTCTTGTCGCCTTTTTTAAGGTAGAGGTCTCCGATAGCATTATAAGTATTTGCATCAGGGGCTTCCTTTATAAGTTTTTCCCATTCTGCAATTGCCTTATCTATCTGTCCCCTTGCAAGAAACTTCTGGGCTTCTTTTGTTATCGCTGCTTTATCAGACATTTCCCTGTTTTAAAAGTATCACATATTGACAAAGAGTGTCAATTAACTGTAACAGCAAAATGATAATGTCCTAAATGAGCAAAGTAGAAATGTCCTATCTGGGAGGTGCTAAACTGTCTCCGCTTAGAAGGAGGCAGGATGGCGGAAAGGGACATTATCATGATGAAACAGAAGGAGTTGAAGCAGTTGCATGTAATTCACAAAGTGCTTGAGGGGTCATTGACCCGGAGGCCGGCAGCAGAGGTTGTTTCGTTAAGCGAGAGGCAGATACGGCGGATAGTAAAGCTGATAAGAGCGGAGGGTGATAAGGGGATACAGCACCGATCCCGGGGCAAGGAATCCAACAGTAGGCTTCCTAAGAAGCTCGTAGCGAAAGTTGTGCAGCTGTACTAGGCGAAGTATCAGGGTTTTGGACCTACGCTTACGGCGGAGAAGTTGCTTGAACTCGATGGGATAGAGGTAAGCAAGGAGACTGTTCGGATGTGGC
>JASEHP010000239.1 GCA_030018605.1 Thermodesulfovibrionales bacterium | reverse complement strand
TTTTAGATGATTTAACCAGTACCTTCTCGGTTACATTTTAGATGATTTAATGCGGAACGTTGACCCTCTATACCTTATGTGTCATAATATCGTTATGTGTAGAAAAATCCTGTTAATACTTCCTGTGCTTTTTGTATTTTCATGCGCTCAGATATTACGTACAGAGCCTCCCGAATCTCCTGATATTCCAAAAGAGGCTTATTATCATTATATCCTCGGCTATGAGGCGGAGCTTTCGGGCAAATGGGAAACTGCGATGAATCACTACTCAGAGGCGCTTAAGATAGACCCTTCATCTTCTTACATCAGAACCCAGATGAGTTATGTGCTTCTGAGAACAGGCAAAATTCCTGATGCTGTTGCAATGACGGAAGAGACTGTAAAGGCGAATCCTGATTATGTGCCGGCACTTATGCTGCTGGGAGAGCTTTATAACAGCCAGAAAAATACAGGCAAGGCAATGCGGATTTTTGAGAGGGTGCTTAAGCTTGATAACACGCAGGCTGATGCGTATCTTTTTCTGGGGGTTTTGTATGCTGCTGAAAAGCGGTATGACGACGCAAAAGAAGTCCTTGAGTCTTTCCTCAAAACAGACCCCGGCAATGCTATGGGCATGTATTACCTCGGCCTTATAAATATGGATTTGGAAGCTTACGATAAAGCGGCCGAATATTTCAGCAAGGTCACAGAGATACGTCCGAATTTTGACGCCGCATACCTGAATCTCGGGGTGATAAGCGAACTAAAGGGAGATTTGAAAGGGGCTGAAAAACATTATAAAAAAAGCGTGGAGCTTAATCCGCATAACAAGCTTGCGCAGGAACGGCTCACACAGATTTATTTTAAAGATAAAACAGTTGACAAAGCTATAGAGCAGCTAAAGAACTTGAGCATTCAGGAGCCGGCAAATCTTGATATACACAGAAGGCTCGGATTCCTCTATATAGAAAGCAAGCAGTATGACAGGGCAATAGAAGAATTCAGGATTGTCCTTGCAGCCAAGCCTGCGGACATACAGATTAGATACTATTTGGCTGTTACCCTTGAAGAAGTAAGCAGGTATAAAGAGGCGGCTGATGAGATGAGAAAGATTATTGCCGTGGATCCAAAAAATATAGGGGCGCTCCTTCATCTCGGATTTATATATTCAAAAGAAGGGCAGCATACGGATGCAGTGAAAATGTATGAAGAGATACTGAGCTTTGAGAAGGGCAAGCCTGAGGTGTACGTATATCTCGGTGTTAGTTATATGCAGTTAAAAGACTACAAAAAAGCAGAGGGAATATTCTCGGAGGGTCTGCGGCTTTTCCCCAACGACGCCGAACTCCATTTCAATATGGCAGTGGCGCATGAAAAAACAGGCAGATTTGAAGAGATGGTTAAATACCTCAGGCGAACCATTGAGATAAATCCCGAACATGCCGATGCCCTGAATTACCTCGGATACAGTTACGCTGATAAAGGCATCAATCTTGAGGAAGCCCTTTCTCTTATACAGAAGGCGCTTAAGTTAAAACCTGACAACGGATATATGATTGACAGCCTTGGCTGGGTGTATTTCAAGATGGGGCAGAATGAGGATGCTGTAAAGACATTGCAAAAAGCCCTGAGCATAGTGAACAATGACCCTGTAATCTATGAACACCTTGGAGATATCTATCTTTCTCAGGGGTTGAATAATGATGCGCTGAATGCGTGGGAAAATGCGCTTAAGTTCCATGAAAAAGAAGAGGGGCTTAAGGGAAGAGTAGAAAAGAAGATTCAAGATTTAAAATTAAAAATTCAAAACACCAGTTCCATAAGTAATTGCACCACTTTGGATAAAATACCTGTAGGAGGCAAC
>JASEHP010000238.1 GCA_030018605.1 Thermodesulfovibrionales bacterium | reverse complement strand
CCATCTCCATCGTCTTATAGTATTGCGGAGGCGTGAGATTCCTCTCTCCCGAATAATCAATCTTAAAACTTGTTATTTCGGCTCTCATCTTCTGCAAAAAAGATACAACATCTATCGCAAGACATCCTGCAACGCTCATTAATAAGGTTTCTGTGGGTGAACATCCCCACTGAAACTCTGCGTCATAATCAACCTCTTCACCCCGCTGTGTTCTGCCATGAAAGATCAATTCCTTTTCCCATGTTAAAGCGCCCTTGTTTACAGGTGGTATCTTCTCTTTATACCCCGCAAGGTCTAATCCTTCTGTCTCTTTTACCTCTTCCATCTATTCCTCCATATATCTTTATGTCACAGCAATTATTGCATCTTTAATTACTTTAAGCATTTGCTTAAGATTTTCAATGCTGATGCTCAAAGGAGGCATTATCACAACAACATTCCCGAGAGGCCTCAGAAAAACTCCGTTTTCTCTCGCATGATATGCAGCCTTCCATCCCATCTTCTCTTGCCATGTGTAAGGCTCTTTTGTATTTTTATCTTTTACGAGTTCCACCCCAGCCATCAATCCCTTATTCCTGACATCTCCGATATGAGACATTTTTGCCATCTCTATAAGCCAATCCTCAAGGATTTTAATCTTTGGCTGAAGTTTTTTTAGCACATCCTCTTTTTCAAATATATCCAGGCATGCAAGAGCTGCTGCGCATGCCAATGGATTGCCCGTGTATGAATGCCCATGGAAGAATGTCTTCAAGTCTTTGAATTCTCCAAGAAACGCATTATAGATTTCATCTGCTGCAATTGTTACAGCCAAGGGCAGATAACCTCCTGTAATGCCTTTTGACAGGCACATTATATCAGGCGTCACATCTTCATGCTCGCATGCAAACATCTTCCCTGTTCTTCCGAATCCTGTTGCAACTTCATCAGCGATCATCAGGACATTGTATTTTGTGCATAAATCCCTTACACCTTTAAGATAACCGTGAGGCGCAACAATCATCCCGCCTGCTGCCTGAACAATGGGTTCTATGATTACCGCTGCGATTTCGTTTGAATGTTCCTTTAAAATATTTTCCATTTCACCAAGGCAAGCAAATGAACATTCGGGACAGGTCTTTCCTAATTCGCATCTGTAGCAGTAAGGAGAAGGCGCATTATATGTTTTAAATAAAAGCGGGCTGAAGACTTTATGAAATGTCTCTATGCCTCCAACGCTAACAGTTCCAAGCGTGTCTCCGTGATATGCATTTTTAAGAGAAATGAATGTTTGTTTCCCCTTTACTCCTTTATGAATCCAGTATTGAAACGCCATTTTGAGAGCAACCTCAACAGAAGTCGAGCCGTTGTCAGAGTAGAAAACCTTGGTTAGTGACGAGTGACGGCTGACGAGGGACGAGTTCACAAGCTGCACAAGCTTTTGTGCTAATTTGATTGCAGGAACATTGCTTGAACCAAGGAGTGTTGAATGGGAGATTTTGTCTACCTGCTCTTTGATTGCATCATCAATCTCTTTTTTCCTGTGTCCGTGGATATTTACCCACATTGATGATACAGCGTCCAGATACCACCTGCCATAGATATCTTTTATGAAACAGTCCCTGCCCTCGGAAATAATGACAGGCTTTTCCTCAAGCCAATCCTTCATCTGCGTGAACGGATGCCAGGTGTGTTTTTTATCTAATTCTTCGAGGTGACTGTTTTCGTCCCGGATGCCCATGAGTTTTCTTGTCTTCTGACACTTTTCCCATATTGTGCCAACATGGTTTTTAGTCCAAATTAACACAAAACGCCGGTAGTGTCAATCATTTTGTGTAAATTCCTTTAAGAGCTTCTTTCCCCATTGTT
>JASEHP010000237.1 GCA_030018605.1 Thermodesulfovibrionales bacterium | reverse complement strand
TATATTGGTTCAAAATCTATGTAATACGGTGCCAAATCGTTTATAATTACCTATTTTTATTTCATTAATTTAAAACATAACTTATGATTATCCCAACTTCCCTTTTACAGCTTTCATGGCAAAAATATAGCACATCGGATGGATTGTTTCAATAATTGTCTTTACCGCAATTTTTATCTTACCTATACAGTATAATTAATAAATTACCGTGCGGCAAAAACCGCAGGTCATCTGAAGGTTGAATCGTTGTTTTATTGTCATTCCCGCTCGTCGGGAATCCTTCAGAAAGATTCTGGACAAGCCAGAATGACAGACAATAAGGTAACCTTGTGACAAAACTATGAAAGAACGGCTTGACAAGATAATGGTTGACACAGGGCTTGTAAAAAGCAGGGAGCGTGCAAGGGCTTTGATAATGGAAGGGAAGGTTCTGGTTGACGGCTCTCCTGTTACAAAAGCAGGCGCTATGATAAACACCGCTTCCTCAATAACCCTGAAATCAGAGGACATCCCATTCGTAAGCCGGGGCGGATTAAAGCTCAAAGCTGCCATAGATTTTTTCAAGATAGACTTAAAAGATAAAACTGCAATGGATGTCGGCTCATCAACAGGCGGTTTTACCGACTGCATGCTCCAGATGGGAGTGAAAAAAGTATATTGCATTGATGTCGGCTATGGACAGATTGCATGGTCTTTGAGAAATGACCCGAGGGTTATTCTTCTTGAAAGGACAAATATCAGGCATCTTGAGCGGAAAAGAATTCCTGATATTATTGACATTGCAACAATTGACGTCTCCTTTATATCTCTTACACGGGTTATTCCCAAAGTGTTAGAATTTCTGAAAGAGGACGGAGAGATGCTCGCGCTTGTAAAACCTCAGTTTGAAGTCGGCAAAGGAGAGGTAGGCAAGGGCGGCATTGTGAGAGAAGAAGAAAAAAGGCTTGCGGCAGTTGACTCTGTGAGAGCAGCGGTTGGATCTGCCGGACTGCGCACTGCCGGCATGTTTGAATCGCCTGTTGCAGGGCAGAAAGGCAATATAGAATATTTCCTGTATTTGAAGAAGGGATAAGCGGAATGGAAGAACAGAAAGGCATAGGCGTTGACCTCTCCATAGCATCCAGGGAGATGATAGAGGCTCTTATTTCAGAGTCCGGAGAGCCGTCTCTATTTGAGGAGATTTTAAAGGCAAATATCAAAAGACCTGAAATACTCAGGCTTTTAGCTGAAAGCCCTTACACGCCTGATAACATAAGGGAAGAGGCTGCAAAAATCTTGCAGATTCCGGTTGAGGTTTCAGCCCTTCTCGAGGAAGAAACAGAAGAAGCCGCTGCCCAGCGCACCCAGACCCTTCTTCAGAAGATACAGGGTCTGACAGTCGCTGAGAAAAGACTGCTTGCAATGAGAGGCGGGCGCGAGGCAAGGTCCATTCTCATAAAAGACACAAACAAGCAGATAGTCATGGCGGTTCTTGATAACCCTAAGATAAAAGAGCCGGAGGTGGAGATGTTTGCGCGTTCCCGCTCTATTCCCGATGAGGCCTTGCGACAGATTACCCGGACTAAGGAATGGATGAAAAATTACGGGGTGCTTCTTGCAGTCGTGAGCAATCCCAAAACACCTGCCGGAGTGGCAGTGCCGCTTTTGTACAGCGTAAAGATAAAAGATCTCGCCTCTCTTGAAAAGAACAGAAATATAGCAGAGGCGATTCGCACAACCGCTAAAAAACTTGTTCAGGCAAGAAAAGGGCGCTGAGCAGAGGTAGCGTAAAATCTTCTGTGTAAAGACCGTGTCAAATCATTTAACATGGTAACCGAAGCTTGTGTCAATCCCATTGTTAGTTGAAATTCTGTAATGGCCCCTGTGCTGCATGTCA
>JASEHP010000236.1 GCA_030018605.1 Thermodesulfovibrionales bacterium | reverse complement strand
ACCCTTGAGAATAAAGCCCTGATGAGATTTTACAGAAAAGACTTGACAATGCCCATTAATCCTCTCCATACTCCAAAACAGACACCGAAAAAAGTAATTATGCCATTTTCTTGAAAGAAAATATCCAAGGTACGGAAACCTTGCGCCGCGGGATATAGCTTCGCGAGCCGTGAAAGAAGTCTGCGACAAAGGGTTCGGGGTCGGCCCGTCCGGCTATGGTGTTTATCTGGATTTAGAAGACGCAATAAAACGTCTCGGCGAACAGAATATCCGGGAGCTTTACGGAAACCTCTTTGAGATGTATGAAAAGATTACCGGGGAAGATGCATATAAGCAGCCGATGCGCATATACCCTGCTCCTCATTACACTATGGGAGGATTATGGGTTGATTACAATCTTCAAAGCAACATGCCGGGACTTTTTGTTCTTGGAGAGGCTAACTTTTCTGACCACGGGGCTAACCGCCTCGGCGCAAGCGCGCTGATGCAGGGACTGGCTGACGGCTATTTTATAATCCCATATACTATATCTGACTATCTTGCGGGAAACGAACCCGGAAAGATTAATACAGGGCATCCTGAGTTCAGGAAATCAGCAGAGGATGTCTCATCTCTAACAAAAGAGTTTCTATCAATAAACGGCAGAAAGACGGCAAGTGAATTTCACTGCGAACTTGGTAAAATCATGTGGGACAATGTTGGAATGTCCAGCAGTGAAGAGAGCCTGACGAATGCATTGAAGCTCATTCCTGAACTCCGCGAAGAATTTTGGGAAAATGTAAAAATCCCGGGCAGCGGCGCTGAACTGAATCAGGAACTTGAAAAAGCAGGCCGCACAGCGGACTTCTTGGAATTTGCTGAACTTATGGCATATGACGCCCTTCACAGAAATGAATCATGCGGAGGGCATTTCCGTGTTGAGCATCAGATGCCTGACGGAGAGGCAAAACGTGACGATGAAAACTTCAGCTATGCTACCGCATGGAAATTTAAGGGGATTGGCAAGAAGCCTGAACTCCATAAGGAATTGCTTGTTTTTGAGAATATAGAGCCTGAAATAAGGAGCTATAAGTAGATGAACATCACGCTCTATGTATGGAGGCAGAAGGGTCCCGATGACGCGGGAAGGTTCGAACAGCATGGAGCGAAGAATATAAGTCCTGACATGTCTTTTCTTGAAATGCTGGATGTGGTTAATAAGGAACTGATAAAGAAAGGGAAGGAACCGATAGCATTTGACCACGACTGCCGTGAGGGAATCTGCGGCAGCTGCTCGCAGGTGATAAACGGGATTCCTCACGGGCAAAAAGAAAGAACAACAGTCTGCCAGCTTCATATGAGGAACTTCAAGGATGGCGATGTCATATACGTAGAGCCATTCCGTGCAAAGGCATTTCCTGTGATAAAGGATTTAATAGTTGATCGCAGCGCCATTGACAGGATTATTCAGGCAGGAGGGTATGTCTCTGTACACACAGGAGGTTCTCCTGATGCCAATGCCATCCTTATTCCAAAGAAGGATGCTGAAACTGCGATGGATGCATCTGAGTGCATAGGCTGCGGGGCATGTGTTGCTGCATGTCCGAATGGTTCTGCCATGCTCTTTACCGCGGCAAAAGTAACTCACCTTGCAATGCTTCCGCAGGGACGTATTGAGGCTGCAAGACGTGTATGTGTCATGACAGAGGAAATGATGAAGGAGGGATTTGGCAATTGCAGCAACCACTATGAGTGCCAGGCAATATGCCCGAAGGGAATTAAAGTTCAATTCATAGCAAAGCTCAACAGGGAGTTTATTAAGGCACAGCTTGATTAAGATTTTATCTGAAAAAGTTACGATACATATGCGACGTTAAGGAGTAATGGATCATTATGCC
>JASEHP010000235.1 GCA_030018605.1 Thermodesulfovibrionales bacterium | reverse complement strand
TTCATGATTCAACAGAAGAAGCTTCGGTTACCATGTTAAATGATTTGACACGGGGGAGGCATGAATAAGGAGGCTGTGTTTAGATTGCCTACGGCTTGTAGGGAGGCAAGATTCACGGGTCTGTCAGACACAGCTTCCTTCAATATCAGGCGGCTTTTTTTACGTATATCTCTTTTGCAATGTCAGGGTCTATTGCTATTGCTGTCTCTTCAACCTGAATAACAATGGAAGGTTTTTTCTGCAGCAGCCTTATTACACATCCGGCAGTTATGCCCATAGAGCTGAGTCTGTTAAGCCTTGATGTTTCGGCTGATACTATAAAAACTATCCTTCCTTTCAGCCCGACTTCAAAGTCGGTCAGCCTGACAACCAGCGGTTCTATTTCTATCTTATATTTCTTGCAGCATTCGCCTCTTGGTATCGGCTTCCCATGAGGGCATTTTGGAGGATGTCCGAGAAAAGTGCAGACGCTTTCTGTAAGCTCTTCGCTCAGTATATGCTCCATCTTGCACGCGTCAGCATCAACAGCAGTCTCTGCAAGCTCAAAAACATCGGTAAAGAGCTGTTCTGCGAGGCGATGCCTGCGGATAAGTCCCTTTGCAAGCATGCGTCCTCTTTCTGTAAATCCGACTTCATCTTCCTTAAGGATAATAAGGTTATTCTTAGTCATTTCATCAACAAGCTCGTCAAAATTAACATCATCGGAACTTAATTTGAACCTATTGAGTTCCGTGCGCCCCTCTTCTTCAAGCAGCCATATGAGCTCTAACGCTTCATCTATTCTTTCCTGCTCCATAACACCTCGTGTCAAAGGGTCAAAGTATCAAAGCATCAAAGTTTCAAAGACTCTGACACTCTGATACTCTGACACTTGTATTAACTCTTAAATGGCAGCGCTAAATCCATTACTTTATCAAAACTTTTTCTGTGAATAGGACAAGGCCCATAGCTGAGTAATTTTTCCATATGTCCTTTTGTGCAGTATCCTTTATGCTTCTCAAAACCGTATTCAGGGTAGATTTCGTGATATTGCTGCATCAGCCTGTCCCTTGTGACTTTTGCGACTATTGATGCTGCTGCGATGGAGGCGCTGACAGATTCCCCCTTTACCAGAGAAATTTGCTTAATATGCACATAGGGCAGCTTCACGGCATCTATAAGTAAAAGGTCAGGTTCGGAAGAGAGGGCTTTTATTGCCTTTTCCATTGCATGTTTTGTCGCCCTGAGAATGTTAATCTTATCTATCTCCCCGGCGTCTACTATTCCTATGCCGATGTCAAGGCAGCAACCCAATATATCGTCAAACAGGCTTTCTCTTTCAGCTTCAGGCACCTTCTTTGAATCACGAAGGCCTTTTATTATTTTACCGTCAGGCATAACCACTGCAGAAGCCACAACCGGACCAGCCAATGGCCCCCTTCCTGCCTCATCTATCCCGGCAATCCTGCAAAACCCCTTTCGCCTCAGGGATTCATCATACCGGAAGATATCCATTAAGCCTCTTGTTTTACAAATTCTCTTTCTTTCTCTTTTATGCGTGTGCCTTTGCCTTTTTTACCTCTCAGGTAGTAAAGCTTAGCCCTTCTTACCGAACCCTGTTTAATTACTTCAATCTTATCTATGTTTGGAGAATACAGCGGAAATATCCTTTCAACTCCAATGCCAAAAGATATCTTTCTGACCATAAAAGACTTTCTTGTTCCGCCCCCGCGCCTTGCGATAACAACGCCCTCAAAAGGCTGGAGCCTTTCTTTGTCTCCTTCAACAACTTTTACGGATACCTTGACAGTGTCACCGACATTGAATGCGGGAACTTCTTTCATATATCCTCTTTCAATTGATTCAATCATATTCATGATTTTTCTCTTCCTCCTACTAAGAATTTGTGTTATAAGATTTATATAAACGGGTTTTACCCGT
>JASEHP010000234.1 GCA_030018605.1 Thermodesulfovibrionales bacterium | reverse complement strand
ACCCTTGAGAATAAAGCCCTGATGAGATTTTACAGAAAAGACTTGACAATGCCCTGTAGATGAGGGAGCGATTGAAACTAATCAACCTCTTATCTTCCTCGAAGCAGCATATAAAATAGCAAGGACATTGGTTGTAACAGGCGTTCGGAAGGAAGCGGAAAAAGAGTTAGACGTTGAAAGAATCCGAGGTGAGATAGACATAGTCGTTGAGCAACTTAAAAAATTCTCTGAGATGGCAACAAAAGTTAAAACGATTAAAACAAATGCCGAGTTTATAGAGGCAACACTAAGTGAAGTCAAAGCTGCTGTAGAGGAAAAGGTAGCAAACGTAATGAAACTGTTGGTGTGATCACGGGCTTGGACGAGCATTGCTGGAGCACTGCGGAAGGTTGCAAGGCGAAGGACAAGCCCCGTATAAAACACTTACGGGGCAGGCTCTGGAGGAGCGAAGGCATGAGCTTGGCATGGCATAAACTTGAAGCTGAAGAGTAGCGGAAGCTTGAAGCAAACCCTTGCCCGTGCCTGAATGTTCCGTGCGGAGTTCAAAGGATCACTGTATTCCATATCAGGGCTATATCTTAGAAATCTGCGTCAAGGTTGTCCAGCCGTTTGGCGGGATCGTCGAATACAACCTCCGCACAATCAAAATGCTCAGGGTGAAACTCTCCACCCGCCCATTCAAGCATTGAATCATGATCCTCATGACCGGCATTCATAATTATGGCGAGGAAATTTTCATACCCATGACTGCCGCCGCAGTCCTCCGGAGGACAGGCCATTGCACCGTCCACACACAACGGATAATCAATCCCGTTTTGCCTGGGCAGAATCTCTTCCAGTGAAATAACATGATCCCAGTTATCCCCGAAATCATAATTATATTCGGCCTTTGGATTTGCCAGGGTAAAAAAGTCAACGATCTTTTTATTCCATCCCGGAGAAACCTTTCTGCCGAACTCCTTGTCAGGAATGCCTATATTTATCTTGCGGCCGGTCTTCGGGTTTTTGATCTGAAACTCGTGCAGGTGTGTGTCGGTCCACCCCATAACATCCTGAATTGCCACATGCAAGTCCCAGAACGTATATGATGCGGGCACGCGTATCCGCCTCCAGATGGGCGGTTTTATATCCTGCAAAGTAATTTTGAACTGATATACCTTATCGAATTGCTTTTTCATAAGTTTTGCCTCCTTGATGTCAGCCATGGCCTGTCCTTGCCAGAAGTAGAGGGCTATAAAAACAGCGCCTCAAAATCCCTTGGGGTTATGATCTTAACACCCTTATATTTTTTTATCTCCAGCAGGCATGAGTCTCCCGTCACAAGATAATGCGCTTTTGCCGCAACCGCGCAGGCGATGATGTTGTCATCAGCAGCATCCCGGCAAATGCCCGTGATTTTGATGTTATGCTCAATGACTTGACCGGTTGCTTCACTTATAGTTTCCATTGCCAAATCTGATTCTTCATGCGAGAGCCGGAATTTTTTCGAGAGGGTGCGCTGAAGTTCCATTATGATAAATGGGCATGAGACGAGAGAAAATTCTCTGGCGCGCGCCCTGTGCAATAATTTTGAACAAATCCCTTCAGTAATAATCGCCGCAATGAGAATATTCGTATCAAATACGGCAATCATGATATTGCTTTGAACACATCTTCTTCACTTACTATCCCAAGCTTCTTAGCCTTTGGGCCGAGTTTTTTCTGCACGGCCTTGAGTTTCATTTCCCACAGGAACATGCGCAGGGATTCCTTAACGATATCGCTCTTGTTGCGCCCGGCACTCATGGCAAACCTGTCAAGTTCCTCTGACATGTTTTCCGGCAGGCTGACGGATAAAACTCTTCTCATAAGACACCTCCTGTATTATAATACACTACAAAACAAGAAAATGCAAGCAGGCGCATTAAATCATCTAAAATGTAACCGGGAAGGTACTGGTTAAATCATCTAAA
>JASEHP010000233.1 GCA_030018605.1 Thermodesulfovibrionales bacterium | reverse complement strand
GATATTAAAAAATAATTTGCTATTTCTGGACACCGTTTTTTGTAATTATGCCAAGATTGCGGTTGTTTCTGACCTTCTCACAAGTCTGCTCATAAACAAAGAGCGCTATGGCTATATGTTATGCCGTGCCTGTCGGCATCAGGTAATTATGAGAAGGACAAAGACATCATCTGTCCCTGAAAGAAGACCGCAGGGGGAGATGCCTTATTGATAATAACTACGGCTTGTAATACTTCTTTTCCTTCTTCAGATATTCCTGCTCCACCTTGCCCTCTGGATAATCATGGGGATATTTGTAGCCGATGCCATGTCCAAGTTTCTTGGCTCCGGGATAACTGCTGCCTTTTAAATGGTCGGGGACTTCCATTGTCTCTTCTTCTGCAATGTCTTTCATGGCTTCTTCTATCGCAGTGTAAGCTGCGTTGCCTTTGGGCGCATTGGCTATGTAGATAACAGCCTCTGCCAAGGGTATGCGAGCCTCAGGCATCCCTACAAATTCAATCGCCTTTAACGCCGATGTCGCAAGAACTAATGCCATCGGGTCTTTAAGCCCTACGTCTTCGGCAGCGCAGATGACTACGCGCCTTGCAATAAATCGCGGGTCTTCGCCGGCATAAAGCATCTTTGCAAGGTAATATATTGCCGCATCAGGGTCAGAGCCTCTCATGCTCTTTATGAACGCTGATATTGTGTCATAATGCTGGTCGCCTTTTTTATCATATACAACTGCCTTTTTTTGTATTGATTCCTCTGCAATCTCTTTTGTAATTGTTATCTTTCCGTTTTCATCGGGCAGTGTTGTTAAGGCGGCTATCTCAAGAGCGGAGAGCGCTTTTCTTGCGTCTCCGTCCGCCATCTTTGCTATGTGTTCAAGGCTTCCTTTCTCTGCGGAGATGTTCATATTCCCAAGCCCTCTTTCCTCATCTGCTAATGCGCGGTTCATGATTTTGAGAATATCTTCGGTCAGAAGGGGTTTAAGCTCAAACACCTGGCTCCTTGAGAGAAGGGCAGAGTTCACATAGAAGAACGGGTTTTCCACTGTGGCGGCTATAAGAGTGATATTCCCTTCTTCCACGTCGGGCAGAAGCGCATCCTGCTGGAGCTTATTGAATCTGTGAATCTCATCAAGAAATAGTATTGTCCTTGTGCCTGCCTTTTTTTCAGCCCTTGCTTTTTTTATAACCCGTCTCAGTTCATCAAGCCCGACCGTTGCCGCATTAAGCCACTCAAATCGCGCGTTTGTCTTATTGGCAATAACCTGCGCCAGAGCCGTCTTGCCGGTTCCGGGCGGGCCGTAAAGAATAAGCGATGTTATCCTGTCAGCCTCTATCGCCCTTCTAAGAAGTTTTCCCTTTCCGAGGATGTGCTCCTGCCCTGCGTACTCTTCCAATGTCTTCGGAGCCATCCTGTACGCAAGAGGATCTGATATATTTTCGTGTTTGTTAAAGAGGCTCATATATTAGCCTTGCTTATCATAAGTGAAACGAGCGTAAATATTGTATCCTTCCATAAATTATCAATGAATCTATTAGCGCTTAACATTGATTTCTTTAATGCTCTCCACTGTAGCCTCCAGCGTCTTTTTTGGCTCAGGCTTGCACACAGGGCAATATGGCTCCCCCAAATCCAGGAGGCAGACATGCCCTCATTCAGGGCAGCACAGGCATTTGTCAGGCGGTTCTTGGCATACAGGACACAGTTCCATCTCTTTAATTATATCATTTCAAAACTCTTTAAAGACCTTGGCGAGCGAATCCCTTGCAACATGAATATCAGCGTGTCTTTTGTATAAGTTTCTCTTCTTTTTGTATCAGCTTTCCCTTCTGTTCTTTCCCTGCGGTTGCCGCACTCATGATCAGGTAAATGGAGCCTAAGAGCAAAAGGGCAAAAGTGCAATAGCGCTGAAGGGGGATTGTTATTATCTGTAATACCAAAATAGAAATGTCCGGTTTTACCAAAATAGAAATGTCCTATTC
>JASEHP010000232.1 GCA_030018605.1 Thermodesulfovibrionales bacterium | reverse complement strand
TAGGACATTTCTACTTTGGTAAAACCGGACATTTCTATTTTGGTATTACATAAATTTCAGGCAGAGGTATAATAGCAAAATGAAATCAGCACTCACTATAGCAGGTTCTGATCCTACAGGCGGGGCAGGACTCCAGGCTGATATTAAAGTGTTCAGGGCATTCGGTGTTCATGGCCTCTCAGTTGCTTCTCTGCTCACAGCCCAAAACACAGAGGGCGTAATCTCTGTCTTTCCTGGTGATAAGAATTTCTTTGCAGAGCAGCTAAACGTTCTTTTAAAAGATATGACGCCTGATGCAGTCAAGACAGGCATGCTTTACAGCAGACAGTTAGTAGGCGTAGTCGCTGAAACTATAAGAAGATATTCGCTTGAAAACCTTGTGATAGACCCTGTTACCATATCATCATCAGGGGTCAGTCTTATTGAAGACGGAACACTGGATGCAATAAGAGAACAGCTTTTCCCATTGGCAAAGGTGATAACCCCGAACATCTATGAGGCATCAGTTCTGACAGGCATATCAGTAGAAGATGTGACCCAGATGGAAGAAGCCGCAAGGGAATTAAGAAAAATGGGGTCTGAGAATGTGGTGATAACAGGAGGGCATCTGGACGGAGAGGCGCTTGATTTATACTATGACGGGTTCAGTTTTTTCAGGATAGAGTCTGCAAAAAAAGAAGGGGAATATCACGGCACAGGATGCGCCTTCTCATCTGCAATCACTGCATCCCTTGCTATCGGTCGAACGACTCTTGAGTCAGTAAAAAAGGCAAAGGAATTTATAGACGATGCCATAAAAAATGCTTACCATCTTGGAAAAGGAATGGGGCTGTTGAATTTGTAACGCCTGACCTGTCCGGTTAAGATTCTGACATTACCTAAAGGAAGACCTCACAGGACAAAAAACCGGTCGCTGTCCCTATTTTTTCAAGCAGGCGTTAAAATACCATCCGCTATGGCAAGAAGAAAAAGGAAGAAGGGTTCATTTAAAAAGATATGCTGGATTTTTGCAATATTCGTAATCTCCGGCATCTCTGCCTATCTGTATTTCAGCTTCCCTGATATTGAGAGCCTTAAAAGGCATAATCCCAAGAAGACCTCTTTTATGGAATACAGGGAAAGGGAATGGAAAAGGCAGGGCAGGAAATACAGGATTCTGCAGAAATGGGTTTCGCTCTCGCAGGTATCCCCGTATCTCATTAAGGCGGTGCTTATTGCAGAAGATGACAAGTTCTGGAGCCATGAGGGGTTTGACTATGAGGCGATGCAGAAGGCAATGGGAAAAGATATTAAGGCAGGAAAGTTTAAAGCCGGCGGAAGCACAATCTCCCAGCAGCTTGCAAAAAACCTTTATCTTTCGCCCTCAAAAAACCCTATGAGGAAGATAGAGGAAGCAGTCATCACATGGAGGATGGAAAAGGTACTCAGCAAGAAAAGAATTCTTGAATTATATCTTAATGTGGCAGAGTGGGGAGATGTGGGGATATTCGGCATAGAGGCTGCCGCAGGGCATTATTACGGGAAGTCTGCATCCAGTCTTACTGCGGAGGAGTCTGCCAGACTCGCATCTGTGCTCCCGAATCCGAGAAGATATAATCTTCTCGGCGATTCAAAATATGTGGTGAACCGCTCAAATCTGATTTATAACATAATGATAAAGAGAGGCATTGTTGTCCCTCAATACGAAGAGGTTTTAGAAAATAGAGGTAAAGATACCGCCTCTCCTAATCTTTCAGAGACCCGGCAAACACCCGCACAATAGTCTTTACGCTTACTTGTCGGATTTTAACTTTATTGCCTATTTCTTTTTTTTCTTTGCGGTCTTTTTGGTTCCGCAGGTTGATTTATGACCCGGTTTGCAGGACATGGTTTCCTCCTTCTTTCTTTATTTTAAGTTCAATATATCATGGAGGAGTATGCCTGTCAACTGAAAAAGTCAAATTTTTTTTGAAAAAGTTACGATACATATGCGACGTTAAGGAGTAATGGATCATTATGCCAG
>JASEHP010000231.1 GCA_030018605.1 Thermodesulfovibrionales bacterium | reverse complement strand
AACAATGGGGAAAGAAGCTCTTAAAGGAATTTACACAAAATGATTGACACTACCAGTCTTTAGGATTTTTGCAGTTCAAAAAACTCTTTAATTTTTCCTACAAATACCTCTGCCTTCTCTATGGCGTCTAAGGAGTCTTCAGGACTAAAGGTGGTTTCTGGATAGTAATCAGCCTCTTCGCGAAGCTTCATAAGTCTCCCTATAATTTTCCCTACGTCAGACCCTACTTCTTTTGTCTTTACGTAATACAGGCTGAACATCCTTTCAACGCCTTCATGGCTTTGAGGGGCTATTCCTTTAAGAAGTAAAACAGCCTTTGACGCATGATACACAGCGTAATAAGCAGAAGCTGCGCTTTTATAATAAAAACCGTTTTCATGCAAGACCCTCGCAGCCTTAAGTTCTTCAAAGGCTCTTTGAAACTCTTCTGCTGCAAGAAGTCTGCCTTCTTCCTTGCTTATTCTCTCAACCATATAACAACTCCCTCTTTCTTAACTTTCATGATAAAAGTATTAATCTTGCTCCTAAAATCAGACTCGGGGATAAATACAGCAGAGACAATAATATCATTAGCAAGTTCGTGATTATAGATAATGTCGTATATCTCAGATTTTATTTGCCTTGAGATATCTTTCTCCGTAATGAATAAGATATCCAGATCCGAGTATTCAAGAGAATCTCCTCTCGCCTTTGAACCATAGAGTATCGCTCTCTTAATAACCGGATATTTATCGCTAAGCTCGCTGACAATGCCGTCCAGCCCTGTTTGCTCATTATAGTTAAGAGGCAGTTCAAATATAAGATTTCTGATAATCTTTGAAGACGCCATTTACATGTCCCCTCTTGCATAAAAGTATATCACAAAATGACAAGGCAGAGTTTTATGATATGCGTCATAGCCCCGTCCCTCCCTAAAATGTAATAATATTACGGTATACAGAAGAGTCAGCCAGATATTGTCCATGTAAGATTGGGATATAGATTATGCAGTCATTGCGAGGAAGTCTAAAGACTGACGAAGCACTCTAATACTAAAGATTGCCGCGTCCCGATGAAGATCGGGACTCGCAATGGCAGAAAAGAAGGAGGATTATTATGGAAACATTAGACCTTAAGAAGTTGATTAAATTTCAGCCTGACAGGATTTCAAGGGAGATGCTCTCTGATAAGCCTGAGATGCGGATTGCCCTGATGTGCCTGAATGAGGGGCAAAAGCTTGAACCGCATAAGGCGCCCTTGAGATTGCTCATGTATGTTGTTCAGGGCAAAGGCACATTCACTGTCGGAGACGAAAAAATCGAGGCAGATGAAAAAACATGCGTCCTCTGCGAGCCGTCAGTGCCTCACGGCTTTGAGGCAAATAAGGGAGAGAAGTTTGTTGTTATGGCAGTCGTAACGCCGGTGGAGTAAAATAATAAGCGTCAAAGTTCTGAAACTCTGATACTTTGACACTCTGATACTCTGCTTTCTATTACAAGATAGGATGACCTGTCCAGCGCCTTCAATCTCTTAAAAGAATAAAATGAGGCCAAAATAAGCGCAGTAAATCCTGTTATGACATCAAATCCTGGGAAGAATATCTTTTGCGCTATGAAGTATCCGGCTAACGAGCCTCCTAACAATGAAAAAAGCGGGATGATAAATGAGAAAAGATAACCCTTAAACCTTACATTACTGTCAATTCCTATCTTAACAATATCCCCTATATGTGCTCCGGCTGAATTCTTTGCGCTTATAATGCTCAGTCCGCCATTGGGTTTGCATAATCCCATCTTTGCCGCTCCGCAGCCCTTACATGCCCTGTTGCTTTCAAGCATGATTACTGCATTATCACCATCCAACCTGATTACCATTCCATTTTCTGCTATTTCAGGTTTCATTTTAATAACATTTTAAACATCTCCAAACCGCTTCTCCTATGATTTATCTCATATTTTTATTAACGGCAAAAAGTGTGTTACTGAAAAAGTTACGATACATATGCGACGTTAAGGAGTAATGGATCATTATGC
>JASEHP010000230.1 GCA_030018605.1 Thermodesulfovibrionales bacterium | reverse complement strand
TTGAATGCATATCCATCCTCCACCTGTAACCCCCTATACCATATGTTTTGGGTTAGATTTTAGATGATTTAATGCGTCATCTCCAAAATATCATAATGAAACTGGTATAATATCAAAACTTCCGGATTATGGGCAGAATAATCTCAATAGCCAATCAGAAGGGCGGTGTCGGCAAGACTACAACTGCTGTAAATCTTGCTGCCTCGCTTGCCCTTGCAGAAAAAGACATCCTTGTAATAGACACCGACCCTCAGGGAAATTCTACCAGCGGACTGGGCATATCCAGAGACAACACGGATAAGACTCTTTATGATTTTTATTCCGGGAAGTGCAAGATAACGGAAGCGATAAGGAAAACGGCAGTAGAACATCTCGTCATTATCCCTTCAACCGTAGACCTCCTCGGCGTTGAGGTGGAGCTTGTGGGGCGCGAAGGCAGGGAGCATGTTCTATCTCATGCAATAGCAGCCATACGCGATAAGTACCGGTATATATTTATTGATTGTCCGCCTTCTCTTGGGCTTTTGACGCTTAATGCGCTTGTGGCCGCTGATTCAGTTCTTGTCCCGGTCCAGTGCGAATACTACGCCCTTGAGGGGCTCGGCCTTCTTTCAAACACGATCAGGCTTGTGAGAAATTCCTTCAACTCAGGGCTTGATATGGAGGGCATAGTCCTTACCATGTTTGATTCAAGAAATACGCTTTCAAATGAGGTTGCGGAAGAGGTCAGGAAACATTTCGGCGGCAAGGTATATAATACTGTAATTCCGAGGAATGTAACGCTCGGAGAAGCGCCGAGCCACGGGAAACCTGCCTTGCTTTATGACGCAAGGTCTAAGGGCGCGCAGAGTTATTTATCACTGGCAAAGGAGATATTGAATGAAAACGGCATTAGGCAGAGGACTTGACGCATTAATTCCTGAGAAGGGAGAAGAAATACTTCATCTGGAAGTCACCCGTATATCTGCCGGCGGAGAACAGCCGCGAAAGGTCTTCAGGGATGGCTCTCTCAAGGAACTCGCCGCATCAATAAAGGAAAAAGGCGTGCTCCAGCCGATTATAGTCTCAAGGGCGGGAGATGGTTCGTTCAGGCTCATCGCAGGTGAACGGAGGTGGAGGGCTTCGCAGATCGCAGGCATTAAAAAGATTCCTGCAATCGTAAAGAATGTTGCGTCAAGGGACTCTCTGGAGATAGCGCTAATAGAGAACATACAGAGGGAAGATCTTAATCCTGTTGAAACTGCAGAGGCGTTCCATAAACTAATGGGCGAGTTTAATCTTACTCAGGAAAATCTCTCGGAAAGGGTCGGGAAGGAGAGGGCTACTGTTGCCAATTACCTCAGGCTTCTGAAACTGCCTGAGGAAATAAAGTCATTAATCTCTGATGGCTCTCTGAGCATGGGGCATGCAAGGGCAATCCTCTCTATAGAAGGAAGGGCAAATCAGACAGATGCCGCAAGAAAGATTATGAAGAATGGGTTAAGCGTCAGGGAAACAGAAATGCTGGCGAAAAGCATCGCTCTTCCAGGAACAAAAAAATCAAAAACACACAAAGGATATAAAGACCCTCAGATAGCATCCCTTGAAGACAAGCTTATAAAAAGTCTTGGCACAAAGGTCAGGATTCATCACAAAGGCAAAAAGGGCGGCAGGATAGAAATAGAGTACTATTCCCTTGACGAACTTGACCGCTTGCTTGATATCCTGATGAGCTAAACGAGACGTTATCTCTTCTTTTTCTTTGAAACTGCCTTTTTCTTCTTTTCAACCTTCTTTTGGGCTGCTTTTTTCTTTGTCTTTACAGCCTTCTTCTTAGCAGGGGATATCTCTTTCACCTCAACTCCGCAGCAATAGATCGGGCGTAACTGTGTCTCAGGCATTTCTTTAACTGTGACCTCGCAGCCGCACTCATCGCATTCATATGTTATTAATCTTGCCATGACAATTCCTCCTTTTCTCAGTCTTTAAATAAATTGTATCACTTTCATGTATAAGTTCCATACAAATCGCATTAAATCATCTAAAATGTAACCGGGAAGGTACTGGTTAAATCATCTAAA
>JASEHP010000022.1 GCA_030018605.1 Thermodesulfovibrionales bacterium | reverse complement strand
TCTGGCATAATGATCCATTACTCCTTAACGTCGCATATGTATCGTAACTTTTTCAATCTAAGCTTACGAACATCTATGCTTAAAGCGCAGGTAGAAAATCTTATAGATTTATAAAAATTAAAAATTATCAATAACCTTTACCTGCTTAATGTCTTTATGTTACCATTTAAAACTTATCTCCAGCCTTACTATTTAAGGGTAACATGACTATAAGGAGGTTTTAAGATAATGATAATAATAGGTGAAAAATTAAGCATCATAGCCAAGAGGGTAAGAGAGGCGATGATGAAAAAGGATAAGGGCCCTATACAGGAGATTGCAACTGCCCAGTGGAAAGCCGGGGCGGGAATGATAGACGCAAATATAGGCCCTGCGGAAGACGGCGGAGAAGATTTAATGCAGTGGATGGTAACAACAATACAGGAAGCCGTATCATTGCCGGTATGCCTTGACACAACAAATGCTAAAGCAATAGAGGCAGGGCTTAAGATGCATAACAACCAATGGGGAAAACCTCTGATAAACTCGACCTCAAACGACCCCGAGAGATTCCCAATCCTTGAACTTGCTGCAAAATATAATGCTCATGTTATAGGGCTTACAGTAGGAAAAGGCGGGCTTCCCGCAGATGCTGAAGAGCGCGCTGCCATAGCGGCAGAAATAATGGGAAGGGCAATGGAATACGGAGTTCCCCTTGAAGACATCTACCTTGATCCTCTTGTCCTGCAGATTGCAACTTCTCAGGACCACGCAAGGCATGTAATAAAGGCAATAGCGATGTTTCAGGAAATGAACGATCCGCCGATGAAGACCGTTGTCGGCCTTAGCAATATTTCCAACGGCTGTCCGAAGCATATAAGGCCGATATTGAATAAGCACTATTTTATTATGCTTATGAACGCCGGACTGACTGCCGCAATTGCAGACGCTCATGAGATGGCGGAAGCCGTTCAGGAGAAGAAGATGATTGATGACGTCCTTGCCGGGAAAAAGATTGACGACGCAAAAAAAATGACAGAGATAACAAAAACGATTGATGTCATTATGGGCAAAACCCTTTATGCGCATTCGTATTTGGAAATGTGAAAAAACGTGACACGTGAACCGTGACGCGTGACACGTTAAGTTACGCATTACGCATCACGTGTTACGAAATTATGGAGGTTAAAATGGCTTTTACTGTTCCAAAAGATACTTATTCAGGCAAAGTTTATAATGTAACAATAGGCACAGGCGACAGGGCAGCAAGTTTCGGAGGGGAAAATGTTCTCCCTTTTCTGCCTTTTGAAGGGACAATCCCAAATAAACCTTTAATCGCTTATGAGATTCAGGACGTTCCTCCCGCAGACTGGCCTGAAAACGTCCAGAAGCCGTTTAGCAGCGTTTCAGGCGACCCTGTCACATGGGCAAAGTTCTGTCAGAATACGCTGAAGGCAAATGCCATCGCATTAAGGCTTATCGGAACCCATCCGGACAGGGAAAACCGCTCGCCTGAAGATGCCGCAAAAACCGTTAAAGACGTGCTTTCTGCCATTAATGTGCCTTTGATAATACTTGGCAGCAATCATGCAGAAAAAGACGCTCCTGTCCTTATCGCTGCCGCGGAAGCTGCAAAAGACAAGAACTGCATATTAGGCAAGGCGCAGGAAGCTAACTATAAAACAATAGCTGCTGCTGCAATGGCAAATAACCATAAACTTATCGCAATGTCAGAGCTTGACATAAACCTCTCAAAACAGTTGAACATTCTAATAACCCAGATGGGGTTTGACAAGGAAAGGCTTATAACAGACCCTATGTGCTCTGCGCTGGGGTATGGACTTGAATATACATATTCGGTTATGGAGAGGATAAGGCTTGCCGCGCTTACTCAGAATGACCTTACGATGCAGCCGCCTATGCTTGCAGATGTGGGCATGTATGTATGGAAAATCAAGGAAACACAGGCGCCTGAATCAGATGTGCCCTCATGGGGCAATGCTGAAGATAGAGGTATTGCATGGGAGGCGACAACCGCTGCCGCGCTTCTCATGGCGGGCGCAGAACTCTTAATCATGAGGCATCCAAAAGCTGTTGAGGCATTGGGCAAATTAATAGAAGAACTTGTTTGACGTAACACGTGACGCGTGATACGTAATGAGTTGATAGTTACGTGTTACGCATTACGCATCACGATAAATTGGAGGTAAAAGAATGGCTCTATCAGGCGTTGAGATATTTAAATTACTGCCAAAGACAAACTGTAAAAAATGCGGACATCCCACATGCCTTGCCTTTGCTATGAAGCTTGCGCAGAGACAGGCATCGCTGGACCAGTGCCCTGATGTATCTGAAGAGGCAAAGAAAATACTTGGAGATGCCTCAGCGCCTCCGATACGTTCTGTAACATTCGGCTCCGGCGACCTGGCGGTAAAGATAGGGGAAGAGACTGTTCTCTTTAGGCATGACAAGAAATTCGTAAACCCCTGCGCTCTCGCTGTTGAAATCAAAGACACTCTTTCCGAGGTAGAGATAACAAAGAAAATAGAGGAAGTCCTTGCATCGGAAATAGACAGGGTAGGACAGAAACTCAGGATTGACGCAATAGCGCTTACAAACACATCCGGCGATAAAGGAAAATTTGAGTCAGCCGCAAACCTTATTGCATCAAAGGCGCCAAACGTTCCGGTAATACTTTCAACAACAGACCCTGCATCCGCAGAAGCGGCTGTAAAGCTCTTTGCCGGCAAAAAACCCATTATCTGTGGGGCAAATTCAAGCAATACAGAGGCAATGGCAAACATTGCAAAAACAGAAAAAGCAACGCTCGGAGTAGTTGCAAACAATCTTGATGAACTGTCTACCCTTACGGAAAAGATAAAATCCCTCGGGGTTGAAGACATGGTTATAGACTCAGGGGCAAAAAAGGCAAAAGAAATGCTTGGAAACAATACCATGATAAGAAGAGCTGCGCTTAAGAAAAACTTTAAGCCATTTGGGTACCCTGTGATTAACTTTGCCCAGAGGGATGACAGCCTCCATGAGGCATTGATTGCATCTGTTGGAATCACAAAATACTCATCAATCATCGTTGTTAGCAGCATTGAAAAATGGAAAAACCTCGCCCTATTCACTTTAAGGCAGAATATATACACCGACCCTCAGGTGCCGATGCAGGTTGAACAGAAAATATACAAAATCGGAGAAGCAACACCTGATTCACCGCTTACCATTACGACAAACTTCTCTCTTACATACTTCATTGTCTCAGGCGAGATAGAAAACAGCAAGGTGCCTTGCAGGCTTGCGGTCATGGACTGCGAAGGACTGTCGGTATTAACTGCGTGGGCGGCAGGAAAATTCACTGCGTCAAAGATAGCGGCATTTATAAAAGAGAGCGGCATTGAGAATGAAGTAAAACACAGGGAACTGATTATCCCCGGCTATGTCGCGATATTAAGCGGCGCAATAGAAGACAAACTTGAAGGCTGGAAGGTGACAGTTGGCCCGAGAGAGGCAAACGGGCTTCCGGCATTTCTTAAGACACGTAATGCGTAATACGTGATACGTAATGGGAATAAAAACACATAAAGATTTGGATGTTTGGAATAAGGCGATGGATTTAGCTTTTGATTTATATAATATAACAAAAGATTTCCCCAGAGAAGAGGTTTACGGATTAACGTCTCAGATAAGGCGTTCTGCTGTATCCATTGCCAGCAATATAGCAGAGGGGGCCGCAAGAAATTCCAAAAAAGAATTTATTCAGTTTTTATATATTTCGTTAGGATCTATTGCTGAGTTAGAAACTCAAATTTTATTAGCAAAAAAATTGAATTATCTAAAGGCTGAAATCGTTCTTTCTGAAATTGATAAAATCCGCCAGATGACATTAGGGCTAATAAATTATTTAAAAAAACGCGATACGTAATGAGTAACTTATCACGCATCACGCGTTACGTGTTACGTAATTTGAGGAGGTAGAGATGTCCAAGTTAATAGCCTCTGCAGCCATAAGAGGCGCGCATACCCTGGTAAAGCAGGCGGAAGAACTGCTTGAAAAAACCACTGTGGAAAAAGGCAAAGACTTCACCTTTGAATTCCCTGACACCGCTTTTTATCTTCCGATGATTTACGCAATGACAGCCTTCCCCGTTAAAACACTGGCTGATATGAAGGTTGCGCTGGGCCTGGCAAAGGAACTGCTTCATGATGAGCCTGAAGAGCATTTATGGAAGCCTTATCTTGGCGAGGCGCTGGACTCAGGCATGGCAACTCTCTTTGCAGAGGAGATACTGCTTGCATTGAAATACATAAATGGTCTGGAGCCTGCTAAAGATCCCGAGACAGGTTATATATATAACGGATTTATCACTGATACTATACAGAGGAATCTGGGTATCCAGCTTGTTGACGGCACAATGCCGGGCTTTGCCGCAATTATAGGAGCTGCTCCGAATGATGATATTGCCGTAAACATTGTCAGGGAACTTCAGGAAAAGAATATCCTCACATTCCTCTCAGGCAATGTAAACGGCAACAGCGTTACAAAGCAGCTTTTGAGAAAGGGTGTTGAATTAGGATGGGACACAAGAATCGTCCCGCTCGGCCCTGACACAGAGCATACGCTCTATGCCCTTGACTGGGCCATAAGGGCTTCTCTGATATTCGGAGGCAAAAAACCAGGAGATTACAAAGAGCATCTCAAATACCAGAAGGACAGGGTCTTTGCATTCGCAGTGGTCCTCGGCGAACTTAACGACATAATATGGACTACAGGCGCTGGAGCAATTAACATGGGGTTCCCTGCAATTGCAGATACGGACATTCCGGTTATACATCCTACGGGCGTATGCATATACGAAGAAGTGGACAAAGAGTTTGACCATGGGAAGATAGTGCAGAGGGCTATTGAACAGAGAGGGTTAAAGATTACCGTTGAAAAGCCTCCGATACCTGTTGCATACGGGCCTGCCTTTGAGGGCGAGAGAATAAGAAAAGAGGATATGTTCATTGAATTCGGCGGACAGAGAACGCCTTCATTTGAATGGGTCAGGATGAAGGAACTGAACGAGATAGAAGACAACAAGGTAATTATTGTGGGAGATGGTTGGCAGGAGAAGTACGAAAAAGGCGGACAGATGCCGTTGGCCATCGTGATAGATGCGGCAGGAAGAAAAATGCAGAAGGACTTTGAGTCTATCATTGAAAGGAAAATACACCATAACATAAACGAGGCGCAGGGACTCTGGCACATGGGACAGCGTGACCTCAACTGGATAAGAATCAGCAGCAATGCCAAAAAAGAAGGCATAACATTAGAACACATCGGCGTGGTCATGGCAACTATGACACATCACAGGTTCAAATCAATCGTGGATAAGGTGCAGGTTACAATATACACTGATGAAAAAGATGTCCTTGCCATACAGGAAGAAGCGAGAAAGGCATACAAGGAACGTGACCAGAGGCTCGGTTCGCTTACCGATGAGGCAGTGGATATTTTTTACTCATGCCTTCTCTGCCAGTCGTTTGCGCCAAGTCATGTATGCGTCATAAGCCCTGAAAGGCTGGGCCTTTGCGGCGCATATAACTGGCTTGACGGAAAGGCGGCTTATGAGATAGACCCGACAGGAGGCAACCAGCCGATTCCGAAGGGCGCGCTCATGGATGCAAGATACGGCAGATATACAGGCATAGATGAATATCTCAAGAAGGCATCTGGAGGAGCTGTTGAGACACTCAACCTCTATACCATAATGGAAAACCCGATGACTTCATGCGGCTGCTTTGAATGTATTATCGCAATAATCCCTGAGGCAAACGGAGTGATGATAGTGCAGAGGGGACATACAGGAATGACACCGGCAGGAATGAAGTTCTCTACCCTTGCAGGAAGCGTAGGAGGCGGAACACAGAACCCCGGTTTTATGGGCATAGGAAGAAACTTCATTGTAAGCAATAAATTCCTTCACGGCGATGGCGGAATAAAAAGAATAGTATGGATGACCAAGAACCTTAAGGAAGGCCTTAAGGATGAGTTTGGCAAAAGGGCTGCGGAGGAAGGCGTGCCTGACCTCCTCGACAAGATAGCTGACGAGACAGTAGCAGAGGACTCAGAGAAGCTGCTTGAGTTCCTTACACAGGCAGGACATCCTGCTCTCAGCATGGACCCGATGTTATAAAGACCGTAATCCGTGACGCGTAAAGCGTGATGAGAATATTTATCATCCATAACGCATTACGCATCACGAGTTACGCATCACGAAAAGTTTGGAGGTAAAATGGAAAGGGTTGTAAAAAGCGCAAATAAAGAAGCAGAACAGATAACAGAATGGGGGGAACTCCACAAGATAGAGACCTGTTTCGACAGAGCAGAAAGGCTGAAGCCCTGCCCTATCGGCGAGACAGGCGCATGCTGCAAGGTCTGCCATATGGGACCATGCAGGCTCGTAGGAAAAAATGCTGAAGAAGAAGCAAGAGGGGTATGCGGAGCAACCCTTCCAACTGTTGCAGCAAGGAACATGGTCAGAATGATAGCGGCTGGGACCGCCGCCCACTCGGACCACGCAAGGGATATGGTGCTGACTCTCCTTGCCGTGGCAAACGGTGAGACAAAGGACTTCCAGATAAAGGATGTTAGAAAACTATACAGGGTTGCAGGTTATCTTAATGTTGAGTTTGAAGGAAGACCTGTAAATGATGTCGCAAGAGATATCGCTCTGAAATTTTTGGATGACTACGGCAGGCAAAGAGGCGAACTTTGTTATATCAAGAGAGCGCCGCAAAAAACTCAGGAAAGGTGGAGAAAATGGGGTATTGCCCCCCGCAATATTGACAGAGAGATTGCTGAGGCTATGCATCGCACTTCTATCGGCGTTGACCATGACCCTGACCATCTGTTGACACACGGGTTGAGAACAGCGCTTGCGGATGGATGGGGAGGCTGCATGATATCCACCGACATTACAGACATACTCTTTGGCACCCCTATGCCGGTAAAGGCTGAAGCAAGCTTTGGGATATTTAAAGAGGATGAGGTTAACCTAATTGTTCACGGCCATGAACCGACATTGGCAGAGATTATTGTGGATGTGGTATCAGAGCCTGAAATGATCCTATATGCAAAATCAAAGGGCGCAAAAGGCATAAACCTCGGCGGAATGTGCTGCACGGCAAATGAAGTTCTCATGAGGCACGGCATTCCCACAGCAGGCGGATTTACGAATCAGGAATTAGGCATAATGACAGGACTTGTAGATGCGCTTACTGTTGATGTTCAGTGCATAATGCCTGCGATAGCAGAGCTTTCAAAGAAGTTCCATACAAAGGTTATAACAACATCTGAAAAGGCAAAGATTCCAGGTGCACTACACATAGAGTATGATGAACACAGGGCAAGGGAGATTGCACGGGAGATAGTGAAGATTGCCTGCGACAATTATCAGAATAGAAAGACTGAGGGGAGCCATATTACTGACAAATTCCCTGTAATTGCAGGCTTCTCACATGAATATATAGAATACATGCAGGGAGGAAGATGGAGAGGTTCTTTCAGGCCTCTGAATGATGCGATAATGGCCGGAAGGGTTCGCGGAGTCGTAGCCCTTGCAGGATGCGATAATCCGAGGGTTCCCTCAACAGGTCTTCACAGATACTTAGCAACAGAGCTTATGAAGAATGATGTGCTGATAGTATCAACCGGCTGCGGTTCTGCTGCATGCGGGACAGCAGGCTATCTCACACCGGAGATGGCGCTTGAAAACGCAGGACCGGGATTAAGAGAAGTCTGCGAGGCAATAGGAATTCCGCCGATACTCCATCTCGGCGCATGTGTAGACAACTCAAGAATACTCACAATTGCAACTGCAATGGCAGCAGAAGGTGGACTTTCTGATGAGATAGGCGGCATGCCTGCAGTCGGTATTGCGCCTGAATGGATGAGCGAGAAGGCAATTGCAATAGGCTGCTACTTTGCTGCATCGGGCGTTCCTGTAATATTCGGCGGCGAATCGCCTGTTGGTGCAAGCAATGAAGTCACAAGGATAATGACAGAGGTCTGGTTTGAGCGGTTCAGGGGGGCGCTCCACTTTGAGCCTGACCCGGAAAAGATGCTTGAAATGGCGCTTGATTACATTGACAAGGCAAGAGAGGCGCTTAAACTCAAGAAATACGAGCCGGGAAAATTCGGTGCAGAAAGAGTGCTTATGGATATGGCTGCAAGGCGTGAGATTGAAAAAGCGGCTAAACCGCATATTGGAATATATTAGCGTAACGCGTTATGCGTGATACGTGACATGTTAAGTTACTCATTACGCATCACGCTATAACGCATTCTGGAGGTTAGATGAAAGCAGCGGAAATTGATGTCAATGAAAAAATAGGCAATGTCAGGGAAATTCTGACAGATACACAGAAAAAGAGGGGCATATTAATACATGCATTCCAGCAGATACAAAAAGAGCATAATTACCTCCCGGAGGAACAACTGATATCGCTGTCAAGAAAGCTTAATGTTCCCCTGTCAGGGGTATACAGCACAGCCTCATTCTATAAACACTTCTATTTCAAGCCCCGGGGCAAAAATGTTGTCTGTGTCTGTGCGGGAACAGCCTGCCATGTCAGGGGGTCGCATAAAGTGCTCGAAAAATTTGAAGAGGCATTTGGCGTAAAAGAAGGAGAGACAACGCCCGACCTTGCTCTGACTCTGGAGACAGTCGGATGCGTAGGATGCTGCGGCCTTGCTCCCGTTGTCACGGTCAATGAAGATGTAGTGGGCGATCTATCTGCCAAAAGGGTTGATGCCCTGATAAAAGAAGTAAAAGGGAAATAGACATGGAAAGATTAAAATCTATAGATGATCTTAAAAAACTCGGGGACTGCCTCAAAGACGATACCTTTAGGCCTGAGATACCCAGAGTAAGACTCTGCAGCGGGACAGCCTGCACTGCTACGGGAACTCCCAAGGTTCTCTCTGCAATGGAAGAAGAGGCAGGCAGCCGCGGAATTAATCTTGATATTGTTAAAACCGGATGCCAGGGCCTTTGTCAAAAGGGTCCTGTAATGAAAGTAGAACCGCATAATATGTTCTATCAGAAGGTGAAACCTGAACATGCAAGGTCTATTCTGGCGTATACCGTGCAAGGTGGGATGCCTTTCAGGCAGAGTCTTTACAGGCAGGACATACTGAGCGAGCCCATCCCTGAGATGACAAACGTGCCTTTTTACAAAAAGCAGCTTAGAATTGCATTAAGGAATAACGGGCTCATAGACCCGAGAAATATAGAGCACTATATTGCAGTAGGCGGTTATTCTGCTTTGGGAAAAGCATTGGGCTCAATGACCCCTGACCAGGTGCTGAACGAGGTTGATAAGGCAAACCTAAGAGGAAGGGGCGGAGCAGGATTCCCTGCAGGAAAAAAATGGAAACACACAAAGAGCGCACAGGGCAAGACAAAGCTCGTGATAGCCAATGGAGACGAAGGCGACCCCGGCGCCTTCATGGACAGGTCTGTCATGGAAGGAGACCCTCACAGCCTGTTTGAGGGCATGCTCTTATGCGCGTATGCAATTGGCGCTGAATACGGCTTAATATACGTAAGACACGAATATCCGCTCGCAGTCAAAAACCTGACACATGCAATCAATCAGGCAATGGAACTCGGGATTCTCGGCAAAAACATCCTCGGGACAAATTTCAATTTCACAATTGATATAAGAGAAGGCGCAGGAGCATTCGTATGCGGTGAATCAACAGCGCTCGTTGCTTCTGTTGAAGGAGAGAGAGGATTTCCAAGGCCAAGGCCTCCAAGGCTTTCAGAGCAGGGCGGAGGCGCATGGGGATATCCAAGCAACCTGAATAACATAGAGACATATGCATGCGTGCCTCAGATTATAGAGAAAGGCGCTGACTGGTTTTTAAGCATTGGCACAAAGAATTCTCCTGGCACAAAGGTATTTGCGTTAACAGGAAAGGTTGTTAACACAGGCCTTGTTGAAGTTCCTATGGGAATTACTCTTAAAGAGATAATATACGACATCGGCGGCGGAGTCATGGACGGAAAAAAATTCAAGGCTGTGCAGACAGGAGGGCCCTCCGGAGGATGCATACCCGAGCACCTGCTTGATACGCCTGTTGACTTTGACACGCTCGCAAAGGTTGGTTCTATGATGGGTTCGGGCGGAATGGTTGTTATGGACGAAGACAACTGCATGGTTGACGTCGCAAAATACTTTCTTTCATTCTGTAAGTCGGAGTCCTGCGGCAAATGTCCTCCATGCAGGATAGGCACATATCAGATGCTTGAGATACTGGAAAGAATTACCACAGGAAAAGGCGAAGCAGGAGATATAGAAAAGCTGACAGCGATAGGAGAAAAGGTTAAGGAAAGCGCGCTCTGCGGCCTTGGAAACAGCGCGCCTAATCCGGTTCTCACTACAATAAAATATTTCAGAGATGAGTACGAGGAGCACATCCACGATAAATATTGCAGGGCAAAGGCCTGCAGCGGTTTGGGAGTATTCAGCATTGACAGCGAACAGTGTTTCCTCTGCGGTCTCTGCAAACAGGCATGCGCCTTTGATGCAGTGAAAGAGACATCAAGGTCATTCTTTATAGATCAGGACTACTGCACAAAGTGCAAGGCGTGTTACATTGCATGTCCGATAGGAGCGGTGAAAGTGAATAAAGCGTCAAAGCATCAAAGTGTCAAAGCGTCAAAGTTATAAACTATGACCCTATGATACTCTGACACTCTGATACTTTTAAACTGGAGGCTAAATGGCAGAACAGAAGGGAAAAAAGGTTGAAGACATAAAGAAAGAAGCAGAGGCTAAGAAATGCCCTGTAAGCAAGTCCCTTTACTATATAGAGGAATTTCTTGCAGGCCCTATGTGCGGCAAGTGTTTTCCCTGCGAGATGGGCGTTTATGAAGCAAAGATACGGCTTAAAAACCTTACGGAGGGCAGAGGCTCTGAGTCTGATATCTTTGCCATAAGAAGAATAGCGTCTGACATGCTCGAATCTTCAAGATGCAAGAGAGGAAAAGACACAGCAACATTCATTCTTGAATGGATGGGAACAGATGTCTTTAAGGAGCATGTTGAAGGGAGATGTCCTGACAGGGAATGCATCTCACTAATTGAGTACAGAATAATCCCTGAGAAATGCATCATCTGCGGTGATTGCCATGATGCTTGCAAAGATGATGCAATCACAGGAGAGAAGAAAAAGGGTTACAAGAGCGGCTATCTTCCATTTGAGATAAGACAGAAAAGATGCACAAAATGCGGTGAATGCATAAAGGTATGCCCTACAAACGCAATTGTAATTGTTGACGTGAAGGCAAAAGAGCCTGTAGGCGTATGATAAAGACCGTAATCCGTGATGAGTGATGCGTGACGAGATAAAAAAATTTATTTCTCATTACGCATAACGCATAACGCATAACGAAAATAAGGGAGGACTAAATGGCAAACATGATAAAACTTACGATAGACGGCAGGGAGATTCAGGCGCCTGAGGGCTCCAATCTCATTGATGCCGCTGAGACTGCGGGGATTCATATTCCCAATCTATGCTATTTAAAAGGCATGTCCGGCATCGGTGCGTGCAGGCTATGCCTCGTTGAGATCGAGGGCTCAAAGGCTCCTGTGATTGCATGCAATACCAAGGTGAAAGAAGGCATAGTTGTAAATACCAAAACAGATAAAATAACGGAGACCAGAAAGTTTGTCATTGACCTTATTCTCTCTATGCATCCGCTGGATTGCATGACATGCACAAAGGCAGGCGTCTGCAACCTTCAGCAGTATGCTTACGACTTTGGGCTTAAGGAATCCACTTTTACAAGAAAGAAATTCGGATTTTCAATAGACGAGGGGAATCCGTTCATAAAGCGCGACCCTGACTACTGTATCCTATGCGGCAGATGCGTCCGTGTATGCAGGCATCAAGGGACAAATGTTCTTGACTTCATGGGCCGCGGCGTAGGCGCAAAGGTAATAACAGCAAACGACAAGCCGCTTCAGGAATCTTCATGCACATTCTGCGGAAGCTGTGTTGATGCATGCCCTGTTAATGCCCTGCTTGAAGCTAACAGATGGAGAAAAGGAAGAGAATGGGAATACGAAAAAACAAGATCTGTATGCCTCCTCTGCGGAAACGGCTGCGACATATCTGTAAGCACAAAAGAAGGCAGAGTCGCAAAGATAAACTCAGGCGCAGCTGATGGCTCTGTTGAAAAATATATCTGCGCCTACGGCAGGTTTGGATTTGACTGTATAGAGGCAGAAACAAGGATTACATCTCCGATGAAAAAAGTCGGTAATGAACTGACAGAGACAACATGGGAAGACGCAATAAGCATAGTTGCCGGGAAACTCAAAAAAGCTAATACATCAGCAGGCTTTGTAAGTACGGCAGGAATCATGAATGAGGATGCACTTGTCCTTAAACAGCTTGCAGAAGCTGTGAAGTCAAAGAACTTAGATACAACTGCAAGCCTTTATTCGGATGCTAACTCCCTGAAGAACGAGAGCGCTGATATTGATTCGGCAGACCTCATAATACTTGCAGGATTGAATCCCAGCCAGTGGACAAGGGTATTGCCCGCGCTTGATGCAGCAGTAAGAAGAAGGGTGAATTCTGGCTCAAAGCTTATTGTGGTAAATTCAGGCGATGCAAATATCTCATCGGTTGCCTCCGCCTCAGGCGGACTAAGCATCAAAGGAGATGAGGCAAAGATACTCTCTGAGATTGCGCAGGGTGTTATCTCAAAAGGCGCAAAGGTTCCAAAAGAAATGGTTCATGCGCTCGCATCTGTTGATCCCTCGGATGATGCGATAAAGGCAGCAGAGATGTTTATGGCAGCAAACAATCCGTTGGTATTTTGCTCCCCTGCCCTCTACGATGCATCTGCAAACCTTTCATTAATAAAGGGGGCGGCAGTCGCTGTTCCTATTGAGAGCAATGCCAAAGGCGTTATCCTGATGGGAATCGAGGGCGAAGGAAAGTCCTACAAAGAAATGGTTAATGACGGCATGAATGTCCTTTATACAATCGGTGAGCTTCCTCTAAGCAAGAGACCGAAGACAGAGTTCCTTATCGTCCAGAATTCTCACATGACAGAACTCGCAAAGCAGGCTGATGTGGTGCTTCCGTCAGCAGCATTCCTTGAGGCGTCAGGAACAATGGTTGATTATATGGGAAGGCTTAAATACCTCTGCAAGGCGATAGATCCCGCAGGACAGGCAATGTCCCACAGGGAAATATTGATGGCAGTCGCAAAGGCAGCCGGCATGGATATCAAAGAGCCAAAGGATGCAGACGTCAAGAAGGCATTAAAGGCAAAACCAAAGGTTTCGCTTAAGCCTTTCAAGAAAAAAGAAGGCTTGGATGTAAATCCTCAGGAGATGATAGAGTCAATCAATGCCTCCGTAATCAACGGGTCAAGGCTTCTCTGGCTCAAAGAGTCTGAAAAGGCAATGGCAGTTTAACTCAGCCGCCAATAACTGCAGTGTCTGCCTCTAATGCCTCGGCTATCTCACGCTTAACAATTGGATAGGTTACCGAATTCCATGCATCGCCAAAATGCGTGGAAAGCAAATGTAATGCATCCGGGTCTTCAGTTTCAATAATCAAAATAATTTTCAAAGGAGATATTCCTAACACTTCGTATCTGTTAATTGCTTTACACTTCTGCTGAAAAATCCTATCCCTGCCCTTTTTCAGCCATTCCATTCTTTCGCGATTGATCTCTGATCTGGCAATGCCTTCTTTAGCGTCAAAGATAGAAACATACCACATTTTAACCCTCCTTCATTTATGGTTTCTAAGATTACCTTATCGCTATTTTTCGCTGCTGTCAACTTTAATATAAATAATGTTAAAAAGTTCATTGCCCTTTGCCCTTATTGTGACAAATAAATTATAATATGAATTCCAGATAATACTTTCTAAAATTTTTAAAGGAGATTAAAAATGTTCAGGCCGGAAATCAAGGTTATAGACTGCTCCGTACGTGACGGCGGTTTAATGAATAAGTGGCAGTTTGACGACGCCTTTGTCTGCAAGGTTTATACGGCTTGCACAGAGGCAGGCGTAGATTACATGGAGATTGGTTATCTCAGTTCGGAAACCGCTTTTTCACGGGATGAGGTGGGTCCTTGGAAATTTTGCGCTGAAGCGGATATTCGGCGCATTATCGGCAACGGTGAAAAAAAGATTAAGCTTTCCGCAATGGCTGACATCGGCAGGATCGAATATCACGACATTCCGCATAAATCCGAGAGCGCCCTGGACATGATACGGGTTGCATGTTATGCCCATCAGACCGATGCTGCCATAGACCTGGCGCACCACTGCATCGACAAAGGGTATGAGACAACCATTAATCTCATGGCTGTATCCACTGTGGGCCTGCGGGAGCTGGATGAAGCGCTTGACGATCTCTCTAAAAGCAGGGTTCCGATAGTTTATGTTGTGGACAGCTTCGGCGCTTTTTATTCCGAGGACATAGACCTGCTTGCAAAAAAATACATGGAGCGCCTGCCCGGCAAGACTATCGGCATACATTGCCACAACAATCAGCAGCTGGCATTTGCAAATACCATATCCGCTATCATCTCCGGCATCAATTACCTTGACGCCAGTTTATACGGCATTGGACGCGGGGCAGGAAATTGTCCTCTGGAACTTCTTATTGCATTCCTGAAGAACCCCAAATTTAAAGTGCGCCCGCTTATTGAGGCTATTGAGGCAGAAATCCTTCCGTGGCAGGAAAAAATAGACTGGGGATACTACATACCATACATGGTCACAGGCGTGCTGAACCAGCACCCGCGCACTGCCATGGCGCATATGGAGTCGGATAAAAAAAACAAGGTCACGCAATTTTTTGATCAGATGACCAATTCCACAGAGTTGGAATAGAAAGATGATGGTTAATCGCAATCAAAGAGAATTAGTCTTAAGAAACTTCTCCGGATAAAAACCTGTGTATATCCGCGGCAGCCCTTTTTCCCGCTCCCATTGCGCTTATTACTGTTGCGGAGCCTGTCACAACATCGCCTCCGGCCCAGAGTCTTTCCCTTGAGGTCCTGCCTGTCTCGTTACCGGCAACAACAGTTCCGTCATTTGTCCTCCTGAGATTCCCGTTATTAGTAAATACCACAGGATTCGGGCTCGTTCCGAGAGCCATTATCACAGTGTCAACATCTATAGTGAATTCAGAATTTGCCACAGGAACAGGTTTTTTTCTTCCTGAGATGTCGGCATCTCCAAGCTTCATCCTGATACATTTTATTCCTGTCACGTTTCCGTTAATGTCCCCTATTATCTCTACAGGGCTTGTGAGGAAGTCAAAGATTATCCCTTCTTCCTCTGCATGATGAAATTCCTCTAATCTTGCAGGAACCTCATCACGGGACCTTCTGTAAATAACATGAACCTCTCCTGATTTCATTCCCATTGATTTCTGAAGCCTTACAGCGCACCGCGCTGAATCCATCGCAACATTCCCGGCTCCAATCACCGCCACACGCCCGCCAATCCTTACAGGAGTGTCATATTCAGGAAAGCGATATGCCTTCATAAGATTAATCCTCGTGAGAAACTCATTGGCAGACATAACACCGCTGTAATTTATTCCCGGTATCTTCATGAAATTGGGAAGCCCTGCGCCCGTGCCTATAAAAACAGCGTCATACTCTTCGAGGAGTTCATCAAGTGTAACTGTCCTGCCGATAATATGGTCTGTCTTTATCTCTATGCCAAGGCACTGAACAGCATAATCTATCTCTGAATGAACGACCGACTTTGGAAGTCTGAACTCAGGTATGCCGTATATGAGAACCCCTCCCGGCAAATGAAGAGATTCAAATATCGTAACCCTGTGCCCTTCCCTTCCAAGGTCAACAGCGCATGCAATGCCCGCCGGGCCTGAGCCTACTACAGCAACTTTCTTCCCTGTATCCCTGGGCTTAACCATGGGGCATGTTCTGCGGCTAAGCTCGTAATCGCCTATATATCTTTCGAGCCTTCCTATTGCAACAGGCTCCCCTGTTTTTCCAAGAAAACAGTTCCTCTCGCACTGGGTCTCCTGAGGGCATATGCGTCCGCACACAGCCGGCAGATTGTTCTTTATCTTCATAACCCTTATAGACTCGTTTATGTCTCCTTTACGCAGAGCCTTGATAAACTGCGGGATGAGTACCCCTACGGGACATCCCTCAACGCATTTAGGTTTTTTACACTGCAGACAGCGCTCTGCCTCCTTAATGGCAAGAGCTTCCGATAAACCCAGAGACACTTCTTCAAAGTTACACCTTCTAATCAGCTTATCCTGCAAAGGCATTTCCTGCCTTGGTATTTTTATCCGCTCCTGTTTTGTCATTTATCTTTATCCCCTGATACAGCCTTGTCCAGATTGCAGATATGCTCCCATCTCCCGGAAGCTATGAGTTCCTCATCCCGGTATATCCTCTGCCTTGAAAGAAGGCTGTCCCAGTCAATCTTATGGCCGTCGAACTCAGGGCCATCAACGCAGACAAACTTAGCGCCCTCATCAAGAAGCACCCTGCATCCTCCACACATGCCGGTGCCGTCTATCATTATGGTATTAAGGCTGACAACTGTCGGCACATTAAATTCTTTTGTAAGCATAGAGACAAACTTCATCATTATTGCGGGGCCTATTGCCCAGACATGAGAGATATTCTTTGCGCTTAGGATCTCCTTCAATGGCTCTGTGACAACTGCCTTTCTTCCATAAGAGCCGTCATCTGTACAGACGATAAGCTCATCAGATACAGTTCTCATCCTCTCCTCCCAGAATAAGAGTCCTTTATTCCGCGCGCCTATTATGGAGATAACAACATTACCCGCTTGTTTCAGCGCTTTTGCAATAGGATAAACCGGAGCTATGCCTACTCCCCCTGCCACACAGATGACAGCGCCGTATCTTTTAATCTCTGTCGGATGTCCTAGCGGGCCTGCAAATGTGGCAAGTTTATCTCCTGAATTGAGGGCGCCGAGATGTTTTGTGGATTTTCCAACCTCCTGAAAGATTATCGTAACCGTGCCTGCCCTACGGTCAAAATCAGCGATAGTTAAAGGAACTCTTTCGCCGAAATCATCTATTTTTACTATCACAAATTGGCCGGCGCCCGCCTTTCTTGCAACGTGGGGCGCCTTTACGACCATGAGTTTGACTACATCGTTAAGCGCCTGTTTTTCCAAAATGGTGTACAAGAAAAGCCTCCATGGTGAGATCTATTTATATTTAATCATCCTGAGCATTCCCACATTCAACCTCGAAGTGCAACACAAGAAGAAGCGACTTCAAGTGGTGTTTT
>JASEHP010000229.1 GCA_030018605.1 Thermodesulfovibrionales bacterium | reverse complement strand
TTTTAGATGATTTAACCAGTACCTTCCCGGTTACATTTTAGATGATTTAATGCGACCTGTTGACACTCTTGGATTTTTACTGATATACTTCAAAAAGTAAAAAGTAATAATAAGGGGCAGAAAATTTAAAGGTTTCAGGTTGTTTTTTTATGAATAAGAGTAGAAAAAACAGACAAACAAAGGATATCCTCGCCCTTATTCTTGCAGGGGGCAAAGGAGAGAGGCTTCATCCCTTAACTATTCACAGGGCAAAACCGGCGGTTCCGTTCGGAGGAAAATACAGGATAATTGATTTCACATTGTGCAACTGCATCAATTCAGGCATCAGGAAAATAGCAGTGCTTACACAATATAAGTCTCTCTCATTGAACAGGCACCTTGCGCTTGGCTGGGAACATCTGTTAAATCCTGAGCTTGACGAATTTATCATATCTGTCCCTCCTCAGAAACGTGTGGATGAGAGGTGGTATGAAGGAACGGCTGATGCGGTGTATCAGAACATATATTTCATAGAAAAGGAGTCGCCTGCCTATCTGCTTATTCTCTCGGGGGACCATGTATATAAGATGGACTATTCCGAAATGTTCAGTTTCCATATCAGCAAGGGCGCGGTAGGGACAATTGCGGCAATAGAGATGGACAGGGAAAAGGCCTCGTCATTCGGTGTTATTGAGGTTGATGAAGAATCAAGGGTAATAGGATTTAAAGAGAAACCTAAAAAGCCAAAGTCAATGCCCGGCTCTCCAAATCAGGCTCTTGTTTCAATGGGAGTCTATCTGTTTAATACTCAGGATGTATTAAGCGAACTTATGAGTGATGCGTTTCGTTCAACAGCTCATGATTTTGGGAAAAATATTATACCCGATATGATTAAGACTAAAAAACTTTTTGCCTATAATTTCAAGGATGAGAATAAAAAAGAGGCAAAATACTGGAGGGATGTAGGCACTATTGACGGATACTGGGAGGCAAACATGGAAATTGCCTCTGTTGACCCTATGTTCGACCTGTATGATAAGGAATGGCCGGTAAGGACATATCAGCCTCAGCATCCACCCGCAAAATTTGTTTTTGCGCAGGAGCGTAAAGGCGGAAGACTCGGCATAGCGTTGGATTCCATTGTTTGTGACGGATGTATCATAAGCGGAGGCCGTGTGCAGAACTCTGTGCTTTCCCCCAATGTGAGGGTTAACAGCTGGGCGGATGTGAGAGACACGGTGCTTATGGAAAATGTTGAAATAGGAAGACGCTGCAGAATAAAGAAGGCAATAATAGACAAAGATGTCAATGTGCCCGATGGGACTGTTATCGGTTATGATATTGAAAGCGACAGAAGAAGATTTCACGTTAGTCCTGAGGGTGTAGTCGTGATTTCTAAAGGTGTGAAGATTAAATGAGTCTTGTTGGAAGGCTTGAAGACCTTGCCCTCTCTGATATTTTCCAGATACTGAGCATCGGGGAAAAAACAGGGACGCTTGTAATCAATGGGGCAGGAAGAAACGCTATGATTGTGTTCAGGAACGGGCTTGTTGTCAGGGCTGTGACTACTCAACTTGACGGAACATTGGGGCACGACCTCCTTAAAAACGGGACAATAAAAGAATCAGCGCTTCAGATGGCTCTGGAAGTAAAAAAAAAGCTGCCTGCAAAGTCTATCGCAGAGATACTTTTTGACCTCGGTGCCGTAAATAGCGACACCTTAGAAAAGGCCTCTAAGAAGAGGATAGAAAAAGTTGTTTATCATCTTCTGCTCTGGCATGAAGGGGATTTTCAATTTGAGCTTGATGACCTTGAGATGAAAGACAGTGTACAGATAGAGGATTTTGGATGGGAAGTCTCAAAGGGAATCAGCCCCGAGTATCTTCTCATGGAGGGTGCGAGGGTATATGATGAATCTGCACAGCAGGAAATTGTTTCTGACGAGGAACTGATAGGAAAAACAGAGGAAGGCGGATGGGAATCAGACTGGGGAAGTCATATGGTTGCAGAGAGGAAAGACATCTCAGCCCTCAATTGTCCTGCTCGACATTTTCGGAACAACTATTTTGAGTTTAAAGTTAGTCCCAC
>JASEHP010000228.1 GCA_030018605.1 Thermodesulfovibrionales bacterium | reverse complement strand
TGATTTAACCAGTACCTTCCCGGTTACATTTTAGATGATTTAATGCGCTCCCTTGACTAAAGAACCCCCTAAAGGCTTAAATAAGAGTATGAAGAAAATGGCGACAGCGTTTATGCTTATAGCTCTAATATCAGTATTATCTTGTTCAAGTAAGTCCGCGACAAAGCCCGCAGAAGTATTTGACGGACAGAAGAGCTTCGCAAAGGCAAATGAATTGATGGACAAAGAGGCGTATGAAGAGGCAAGGACAGTGCTCCTTGAGATTAAAAACAGGGACCTGACAAAAAAGTATGCTCCGCTGGCGCAGCTCAGGATTGCTGATTCATATTCGAAAGAAGCGGAGCCTGACCGCGCAGTTGAAGAATACAGAAAATTTCTGGATATTTACCCTGAGCATAAATACGCATCCTATGCCCAGTTCCAGATTGCGGTGATTTATTTTAATCAGATAGAGGGGCCTGACCGCGGATACGGAGGAGCATCAAAGGCGCTTGAAGAATTTGAAAAACTAAAGAGAATGTTTCCGAGAAATCCCTACAGGGACATCATAGATGTAAGGATTGAAAAATGCAAAAATACGATAGCGGAGCACGAATTCCTGGTCGGCACATTTTATTACAAGAAAGATTCTTATAGCGCAGCGATTAAAAGATTTGAGGGAGTGCTCCGGAAATTTCCAGAATTTAAAAAAGAGGCCGGCGTCCTCTATCATCTGGCAATGTCTCATAAAAAACTCGGGGAAAAAGACAAGGCAGAAGAATATTTTAAACTCCTCATAGAGAAGCATCCTAAAAATAGTCTTATCCCGCAGGCAAAAAAAGAACTGTTATCCATTAAGAAGTGAAGCGTCAAGCGTTAAGCGTCAAAGACCGTGAAGCGTTAAGCGTAATGAGTAATGAGTTGAAGGCTAAAAACAAAGACGCATCACGCATCACACATCACGTGTCACGTGTCACGCATCACGCATCAGGCATCACGCCTGTTTACTATCCCGTATCGCTGAATCTTAAAGGCAAGAAAACCATAGTTGTCGGCGGGGGCAAGGTAGCGGAAAGAAAGGTGCTGTCTCTGCTTAAATCAGGCGCAGAGGTGACGGTTATAAGCCCTGAATGCACGGCAAGACTCAGGGAAAAGAATCTGCACGGACATATAAAATATATCTCCCGCAAATACAAAAAAAGCGACTTGAAAAATGCATTCCTTGCTATTGCTGCTACAGACTCCGTAGAAACAAACATGAAAATATCAGAGGACGCCCCATATCTTGTAAATGTTGTTGACATGCCTTTACGCTGCAATTTTACAGTGCCGTCTGTGGTAAGGCAAGGCCCATTAACGATTGCTGTCTCAACATCAGGCGTAAGCCCTTCAATAGCCATGACCATCAGAAAAGAGCTTGAAGGACTCTATGGCCGGGGATTCTCAAAGCATTTGAACCATATTAAACAAATGCGCGCAAAGGCTATCAGAGAGATTAAGGATAAAAAGAAACGGAAGAAATTTCTGAAAGATCTGGCAGCAGAAGCTTGGAATAAGTTGCGCTCATAATTTTTACAGCCCCGCAATTCATATTCATTTCACTCACGGCTTATAAAAGCTCTAAGCCATTGGTTCCTTGAAGGATGTCTCAGTTTCCGTATTGCGCCAACCTCTATCTGTCTTATCCTCTCCCGCGTAACTTCAAATTCTTTTCCTACTTCTTCGAGCGTTTGAGGCGCTGTGTCGTCTCCTATCCCGAACCTTTTCCTTAAAATTTTCTGTTCCTTTTCATTGAGAGTGCAGAAAGTTTTGTCTATCTGAGCCTTCAGGTCATTTTGTATTGCCGCATCGAGGGGAGACAGCGCAGCCTTATCCTCAATAAAATCACTGAGATGGCTGTCTTCATCGTCTCCTATAGGGGTTTCAAGCGATACAGGTTCTCTTGCCACCTTTAATATAGCCCTGACTTTTTCCACCGGCAACTCCACCTTATAAGCAATCTCCTCTGTGACAGGCTCCCTTCCAAGCTCCTGTACAAGTTCCCGTGTAACCCGTGTTATGCGGTTTATGGTAGTGTAAACTTTCTTGTGTGAAAATGAAATAGGGTAAAAAAGGGGCGCACC
>JASEHP010000227.1 GCA_030018605.1 Thermodesulfovibrionales bacterium | reverse complement strand
GCTATGGCAGCCTAACTTAACTGGAGTGTCCGTGAAAACAGGGGAAGATCAACCTTCACCATCACCGCCAACGTGACTAACAATCCCACGGGCACGCTCACTAACATCGCCAGCGTCACACTCAGCGGGCAGACCAACTCAGCCAGCGATACCGATGCTATTAAAAAGGCGCGGACAACCAGATGGCGCGAGGTCGTTCAGTAGAAAACTAATTATTCCTGATGTTCACATCCCCTGTCTGAGGGTCATAACTGTATTTTGACACATCCATTTCAGCACCGATTAATTCTTTAACCCGAAAAATGTGTTAGCATGGACATGGATGACTAAAAAGTATTTTGTCCCGATTAAAGTCGGGATTGAAATCAAAAGACATGGAAATATAATGTCACATTTTTAATCTTTATTATAAAATAGTTGGATGTGGGTGGTTTTTGCGTTAATATCAGCTTTTACTCTCGCAACGAGTGATGCGCTTACAAAGAAGGCGCTGAAAGACAGCAATGAATATCTTGCCGCATGGTTCAGGTTCTTCTTTTCACTTCCACTGCTCCTGATTTTATGGCTATTTGTTCCCGCGCCGAAACTTGACACAGAATTTTACAGAGCCCTTGCAATTGCGCTGCCGCTTGAGATTGTGACGATTATCCTCTATATAAAGGCTTTACGGGTTTCGCCCCTGAGCCTCACCCTTCCGTTCCTTGCCCTGACGCCTGTGTTTTTGATTTTCATCTCTTATCTGATTGTTGGGGAGAAAGTCTCGTTCCGGGGAGGCGCGGGCATATTCCTCATTGCAGCGGGAAGTTATACACTGAATATCAGTGAAATAAAAAAAGGCATACTTAAGCCGTTCAGGAGCATACCAAGAGAAAAAGGCTCTGTCTTTATGATAGGCGTAGCGCTGATTTACTGTTTTACCGCATCTCTCGGCAAGGTAGCGATAGAGCATTCCTCCCCTTTGTTTTTTGTAATAACCTATTACATAGCCCTGACAATTTGTTTTGCGCCCATAGCCTTCTGGATGGGCAGAAAGGAACTGGGAGTTTTTTTTAGGGACAAACAATTCAAGAAGCTTGTTCAGCCGGGTGTTTTTTTTGCCGTCATGGCGGCAACACACATGCTTGCCATGAACCTGACAAAAGTGGCTTATATGATTTCCGTAAAAAGGTTAAGCCTGATTATAGGGATAATGTACGGCTATTTTCTTTTCAGGGAAGAAAATATTAAAGAAAGATTCCTCGGCGCAGCCCTCATGCTGATAGGCTTTGTGCTGGTGGTAACGGCAAGATGAAGAAAGTGTCAGAGTGTCATAGGGTCAGAGTATCAGGGCAACTTTGATGCTTTGATACTCTGATACTTTGATACTAACTTATTGCTGCTAACGTTCTGCGGATAAGAAAACTTAAGCAACGCTTGCTGTGGGCTCTGTTATCGGATATACACTTATCTTGAGCGTTGAGCGGTTCTTCCTCTCAAAAGCAACCTTGCCGTCAACCTTTGCAAAAAGAGTGTCATCAGTTCCTTTTCCGACATTAAATCCGGGATGAAACTTTGTGCCCCTCTGCCTTACAATAATATTTCCCGCGCGGACTGCCTGGCCTCCGTATATCTTAACACCGAGACGCTGCGACTCGCTGTCTCTGCCGTTTCTTGAACTTCCTACGCCTTTTTTATGCGCCATCTTTTCCTCCGACTGTTATCTCGTTTATCTTCAGGGCTGTATATTTCTGCCTGTGGCCATTGGTTTTTCTGTAGACTTTTCTCGGCCTTTGCTTATGCACAATGACCTTGTCCCCCTTTACAGCGCCTATTACCTCAGCCTTAACCTCTGCGCCCTTAACATAGGGTTTTCCAAGCTTGCTTTTCTTATCAATTACTGCAAGCACCTTATTGAGCGTCACGGCAGAGCCTGCTTCTTCAGTTAGCTTGTCCACCTTTATCGTGTCGCCTGATGAGACTTTATATTGCTTTCCGCCTGTTTCTACTATTGCATACATAATTTTCATTACCTCCGGAGTGTTTATTTAACACTATCTTTCATGAAAAAGTCAAGAAAACTGCTTACTATGTTCTACCAATTTAGAAATGTCCTATTCTTGCCAATTTAGAAATGTCCGCTT
>JASEHP010000226.1 GCA_030018605.1 Thermodesulfovibrionales bacterium | reverse complement strand
TATATTGGTTCAAAATCTATGTAATACGGTGCCAAATCGTTTATAATTACCTAATATTAATAGATTACTCTAAGCTTAAAAGGAGACGAAGATGATTAAAAAAATAAGTCTCATAGGCATGTTAGCGTTCATGGTTATTGCATTTTCTTTCCTAACCTCATCCGGTCAGGATATGGAATACAAAGAATATAAGGTGTTGAAGGGAGACACTCTATGGGATATCTCTACGAAGGAGATAAAAGACCCGTTCCTATGGCCGAAGATATGGAAGGAGAATCCCGACATTAAAAACCCCGACAGGATATCCCCAAGTCAGACAATAAAAATTCCTCTCAAGTTGATACAGAAAGAACCAGAAGAAGAAGCGGCAACGGAAAAAGCGGCCGCAATACCCGAGCCGTCAAAAATAGAGCCGGCGAAGGAAGAACCGCCAAAGATCACCGAGAAAAAAATAGAGCCAGTTAAGAAAAGTTCTTTCGCTGATGAAAATATTATCGTGTCAAGCGGCTATATCACGGATTTTGTCAAGAAAGAGATGATAAAGGGTGTCGGCAGAATAAGCGGCTCTCCTTCCGGCAGGACTCTCTTTGGAGAAAGCGATTATGTTTATATAAAGACAGATACGCCTGCAAACACAGGCGCGAAATTTTATGTTATGCGGCCAACCACGCTTATAAGACATCCAAAAACAAAACTTAAACTGGGTTATCATATTGCTGTGCCGGGAGTTTTGGAAGTTGTTGGAATAGAAAATGGCGAAACAAAGGCAAAAATCACAAAATCCTTCGCTGATGTGCTGATTGGAGACATGCTTGAGCCCTTCTATGAGGTTGAACCGGTCATAGAGGAGGAATCTCCGAGAAGGCCTGATGTCAGCGGAGTTGTAATAGCATCTCATTACATGAAGCTTATCAGCGGTTCTTACGACATTCTGTTCATAGATAAAGGGAAAAAAGATGGGCTTGAACTTGGCGATGTTCTGATGACAAAGTCTGTGGACAAATACAATAACTCAAGAACAAGCGGGATCATTAAGATCATAAATCTAAAACCTACGACGGCAACTGCAATTATCAAAAGAAGCGAATCCGCAGTTAGTGTAGGCAATGAGATAAGCGGGTTGAAGTAAGAATGAAATTATGTTGATAAGGTCTTGAGCGCTTTAAGCCTGCTTGGATGCTTGAGTTTTCTCAATGCCTTTGCTTCTATCTGGCGCACCCTTTCTCTTGTTATTGACAGATGCCTCCCGACTTCTTCAAGCGTATGATCCCTGTCTTCCCCAATCCCGAACCTCATTCTTATGACTCTTTCTTCCTTTGGGGTAAGGGTTTTCAGTATCTGCTGCATCTGCTCGGATATCTCGCTCCTTTCCGCAGCAGCATAGGGCGAAAGGCTGTTTTTGTCCCCGATAAAATCTTCAAGTTCTGTATCTTCATCTCCGACAGGCGTTTGGAGAGCGATAGGATCCTGTATCGCCCTGAAGACTTCTTCAACCTTCCTCGTCGGCACTGTAAGTTTCCTGGCAATCTCCTCATTGGTAGGTTCTCTTCCAAGTTGCTGGGTAAGCTCTCTGGATGCCTTTGTGACACGGTTATAAAACTCCATCATGTGAACAGGCACACGAATAGTTTTCGTTTGGTCAATTAATGCCCTTGTGATAGCCTGCCTTATCCACCACGTCGCATATGTACTGAACTTGAAACCTTTTTCATATTTAAATTTATCAACAGCCTTCATAAGACCAATATTGCCTTCCTGAATGAGGTCAAGAAGCGGAAGGCCTCTGCCGACATAATTCTTGGCTATATTAACAACCAACCTGAGATTGCGTGTAATGAGCTCGTTTTTTGCTTCCAGCATGAGCGCTTTTGCCTTTGATATGCGGCTCCACATATCTTTAAATTCATCCGCCTTTATTCCTATTTCTGCTTCTATTTTTCTGTATTCCATCTGCACATCTTTTGCTATCGCCTCAAGCTTCTTTGTATTTATCCCTTTCTTCTTCTTTTCACTGATTGTCTTCTTGAGTTCCCTTAACGAACTGCCTCTGGGAAGTTTTTTGTCAATTACAGCAATCTGCCTCACCAGTTCTTCCAGCCTGTTGGTGGTTCTCAAGAGCA
>JASEHP010000225.1 GCA_030018605.1 Thermodesulfovibrionales bacterium | reverse complement strand
AATTAATCCTCTCCATACTCCAAAACAGACACCGAAAAAAGTAATTATGCCAAAATTCTCATATAATGCGGTATAAATTACTAAAGTTCAGTGCTTTTGGTCTGTGGGGGAACAGACATGATAAGCCCGATAGTCTTTGCGTTAAATCCTTTAAAGCAGATGGCAGAAATAGAAAAATACTGTTACAACAAATGCGGCCAGCGGCTGTCGTCCTATATACGTGATGATATTTTTGGCAATCTTAAAACCTGCAATCAAAAGAGCTGCGACTTTGAAATTGGAAGAAGAGAAATATCAAAGGGAATTTGCCTGAGAAGGCTGGGTGCAAAGCACTTTCAAGAAAGAACTAAAGGCTTGTTTAAATAAGCCCCCCTACGAGCCGCCGGCCTGTTTTTTCCAATACGGATTTGCTATATCCTCAAATGCAGTTAAGGCAGCGACCGCGCCCTGAGAGACTGCGGTAACAATCTGCTTAACGCCTCCTGTTATGTCGCCTGCCGCATATACCAGCGGCATTGATGTTCTCATCTTATCATCAATCTTAACATAGCCTTCTTCATCAATCTTTAAACCGAGTTTTTCTGCAATATCATTATTCGGCTCGTAGCCTATTGCCACAAAAACAGCATCTGCCTTTACGATATTGGTCTTGCGTGTCTTTGTATCCTCTGCCTCCACTTTCTCAACAACCCTGTTGCCTATAATTTCTTTCACAGAGGTATTCCACAGAACAGGTATATTCCTCTGAAATACGCTCTGTTGAAGCCTGTCTTCTGCCCTGAAAGCGTCCCTCCTGTGAACTATCGTTACATGGGCGCCGAGGCTGTCAAGGTAAAGCGCATCCGTGAGCGCGGAATTTCCGCCGCCGACAACTATCACATTCTTTCCGTCTTTAAAAAGATAGCCGTCGCATGTTGCGCAATAGCTCACGCCCCTTCCGGCAAGCCTGTCTTCGCCTGCTGCATTAAGTTTCCTGCTTCCAGCTCCTGTTGCAATGACTATAGCCTTTGCGCTGTACATTCCACTTCCTGTAGTGATTTCAAAGCCGCTGTCTTTCTTTTTTATATCACTCACGCTGACACCCTGAAGAATTGATGAATAATTCATTGTCTGTTTTGCCATGAGCTCAACGAGTGTTTTGCCTGCAATGCCCGCCAATCCCGGATAATTATCAACTACCGGAGTTATGGCGATCTGCCCCCCTACATTAGCCCTTTCAAATATAATGCTCTTTAACCCGCTCCTCTCCGCGTACAAGGCAGCAGTAAGCCCTGCAGGACCGGCGCCGATTATAATAACGTCATAATCCCTCAGTTCTTCCCTTCCCGAAGGCATCACATGCTCAACAGGCTTGCCTTCCATCAGAGACTCGGCAAAATACTCTTCAGGCTGTAATCCATGAGCTATAAGTGTTTCCCCCACAAAGGTCCTCGGCACAGACATGGCGCTGTATTTTTCAGCAAGATCCTTGTTTTCATAAATCTCTATCACTTCCGCTGATACAAGATCTTTCCTTTCTATGGCTGCTGAAACAGCATACATAACCTGCTGCGGACAGTAAGGGCATGTCGGACTGACAAACACCCTTACATGCCTTTTCTCTTTCAGCCTCTGAAACCTTTTCTTTGTATCAGGAGAAACAAGCGTCTGACCTGTTGACGCCATTATTATTGACAGGACAAGTGAACGGCCTTCTTCGCCAAGGGGCGCTCCTGTATAGCGGATGCTGTATTTATCGGGGGCTATAAGAATCGTCGGCGACCTGCGGATATCTCTCTTTTCAGCGTTCTCATCACCGAGCTTATACAGCTTAATCTTAATTTTGTCGCTGGCGTCTGCCATTGCCTCTATAAGGTCTCCCGCAAGGTCATTAAACATATCGTTTACGCCGATTTTTGTGTAAACCTCAATCAAGACATCGTCCTTGAGTTCCTTGAATGCTTCTCTTAACGCTGTTTTTATATCTTCTGTAATCAGTTCTTTCCCCATAGAACATATTCTATCAAAAAATTGATTGGAGAGGCTTTATTTCTCTACGCTGTAATAAATAAAAACCTTGGCAAATAATTTTTTCTGTGCCCACATTCAACCTCGAAGTGCAACACAAGAAGAAGCGACTTCAAGTGGTGTTTT
>JASEHP010000224.1 GCA_030018605.1 Thermodesulfovibrionales bacterium | reverse complement strand
CTGGCATAATGATCCATTACTCCTTAACGTCGCATATGTATCGTAACTTTTTCATCAAGGGAATTTAAAGGAGTAGGAGTTTTGCGTCCGGAGGTATTTCTGAGCAATAAGGAGGGGACGCTTAGACTGATACTCTATCTACTACCTCTTCAACCCCTACCTTCACCGCCTCTTTTGTCCTTCTGTCCTTAATCTCAACAAAGCCTTCCTTGAGGTTCTTTTCACCGAGGATTATTTGGGTCGGGATTCCGATTAAATCAGCGTCTTTAAACTTGACGCCTGCCCTTTCATCGCGGTCATCAAGCAAAACTTCAATGCCCTTTTCTCTTAAATCCTTATAAAGCCTTTCTGCAACCTCGACTGTCTTTGAATCATTCATATTCAGAGGCAGAATCTCAACATCAAAAGGCGCAATGCTTTTGGGCCAGATAATACCGTCCTTGTCATTATTCTGCTCTATAGCCGCTGCTGCAATGCGCGCAGGCCCTATGCCGTAGCTTCCCATGATAATAGGCTTTTCTTCACCTTTTTCATCAAGAAAAATTGCCTTTAAAGGCACAGAGTATTTTGTCCCAAGCTTGAATATATTCCCGATCTCTATGCAGCGCTCTATCCTTAATTCTGCTCCGCACCTTGAGCATTTATCTCCGTTCTTTGCAAGGTGTATGTCATGCCACTCCGCCTTAAAGTCTTTCTCCGGCTTAATGCCTTTTGCATGATAATGTTGTTTGTTTGCGCCGCTGATATAAACGCCTTCTTTTAAACACGAATCGGCAATGATTCTTATCTTCTGGTTCATCGGGCCAATAAACCCTGCCTCAACGCCGAGAATTTCTTTCACCTCTGTTTTCTGTGCAGGCCTGTGACTGCCGATGATCTTTGTGAGCTTTTTTTCATGAAGTTCCTGATCTCCACGCATAAGCGCAAGCACAGGCGTTTGGTCCGCTATAACAAGTATGCTTTTTACAAAATATTCAGGTTTAATTTTCAGGAAGTTTGAAACTTCCTGAACTGTTCGTTTGTCTGGTGTATGAACCTCTTCAAATTCCCAGTCTTCAGTCTTGATTTTTGAGGGGATTGATTTTGCAAGCTCAACATTCGCGGCATATCCGCACTTATCGCATAAAGCGACTTCATCCTCACCGGCAGGGCTTGGAGCCATGAATTCATGCGAGACTGCTCCTCCCATCATGCCCGGGTCTGATTCAACCTGATAAAATTTCAAGCCGCATCTTGAGAATATTTTATGATATGCATTTGCATGGAGCTGGTAGTTTTTTTCAAGGGACTCTTCGTCAGCGTCAAAGCTGTAGCTGTCTTTCATTATGAATTCCCTGGTCCTTAAAACACCGCTTTTGGGCCTTGCTTCATCCCTGAGTTTTGTCTGAATCTGATACCATATCTGCGGCAAATCCCTGTATGAGCGGATCTCTCTTGATGCAAGCCATGTCATTATCTCCTCATGTGTCATGCCAAGGCACATCTCCCTGCCGGTCCTGTCTTTAAGCCTGAACATCTCATCGCCTATTGCGTTCCATCTTCCGGTCTGCTGCCAGACTTCTGCCGGATGAAGAATGGGCATTGATATTTCCTGAGAGCCTATGGCATCCATTTCTTCCTTGAGTATTGCATTTATCTTATCAAGCGCCCTCCACCCAAGCGGAAGAAATATATACAGCCCGGCAGCAAGCTGCCTCACATAGCCTGCCCTGAGCATTAATTTATGACTTACGGCTTCTGCATCTGCAGGAACTTCTCTCAGTGTTGGTATGAACATTTTTGAAAAACGCATAATATCCTCCCTCAACAGTGTCAGAGCGTCAGAGTATCAGAGCGTCAGAGTAAACGGCTTTGATGCTTTGACCCTCTGATACTTTGATACTTTTATTGATTGTTAGAGTAATTCATAAAGCTGGTTTAGTCAAGAAGTAAGACAGCGGATCTGCTCCTCCCCCTTTATACTACGTATAAATGCTATTCTTAGTTGAAATTTAAAGTAGTGGCTCCTAAAATGATGTAGTTTTCACCAAAAAACAAGCATCAAGAAAGGAGCCAACATGAAGAAATTACTACAACTGAGAGGAAAAGGCAAGGTCATGTATAAGTTCCATACAAATGCGACATACCTCCTTTTTTGATGA
>JASEHP010000223.1 GCA_030018605.1 Thermodesulfovibrionales bacterium | reverse complement strand
TTCATGATTCAACAGAAGAAGCTTCGGTTACCATGTTAAATGATTTGACACGCCGTCACAGCCTTTTCAGTTTACCTCTTAAGATTTTCCCCGCTGCCGTGCCGGTAAATTCGCCTTTCCATATAGCAGGCAAACCATTCACAATCACATAATAAATCCCTTTGGAGCTTAAAAATGGTTTACTAAAGGTTGCTCTGTCAATTATCTTTCCGTGGTCAAAGATAACTATGTCTGCAAACATCCCCTTTTTTATAATCCCTCTTTTTTGTATGCCGAATATCTTTGCCGGAAGCATTGTTATTTTATATATTGCTTCGCTCATGCTCATCAGCCCTTCATCTCTGACATATCTTCCAAGAAATCTCGGAAAACTTCCGAACCCTCTCGGATGAGGTTTTCCGTCACAGGTAATGCCCGATGCGCTTCTTGCAGAACTGTCAGAGCCAATCATTACATAAGGCAAAGACAGGAACCGCTTAAGATTGCCCTTGCTCATTGACGAGAAAATCGCGCCTGCCCTCAATTTTTCTTCTATCAAAATCTTAAAGAGCGTATCAACCGGACTTTTATTAATCTTCCTTGAAATATAAGACAAGGCTCTGCCTTCCATCCATTTATTTTTTCGCAATGACACCGAAGAAATGCTCACCCTTTTCCAGTAATCCTTGTCAGAACGCCAGTTTAATATCTCCTTTTTTATTTTTTCACGCATCTCCGGATTTTTCAATCTCCTTAACTCCTCCTCGGCTCCGCCATCGTAAGTCCATGAAGGAAGTATTGTATCAAGGTCTGTGCTTGATGCAGTATAAGGGTATCTGTCACAGGTAACTTTAACGCCTCTTTTTCTGGCGCTGTTTATCAGAGATATTGCCTCATCTATCTTATCCCAGTTTTCTTTCCCGCTTGTTTTAATATGCGATATGTGAACTTTGATATTTGCCTCTTCTCCCATGCGGATTATCTCCTTTATTGATTCTATAAGCCCCTTGCCCTCGCTCCTCATGTGAGATGTGTAGATGAGTCCGGAGTTTAGAGTCCGGAGTTCGGAGCACAAATCAATCAACTCGTCTGTATCCGAATAAATTCCCGGCGGATAAATCAGCCCTGTTGACAGACCTATTGCTCCGGCTTCAATCGTCTTCTGCAGCAGAGCCTGCATCTTTTTTAATTCAGAGGCTGCTGGTTTCTTATCTTTGTAGCCAATCACAGACGCTCTGATATTACCGTGTCCGGCAAGCGTGACAAAGTTTAAAGCAATCCCTCTGCTTTCAAGTATCCCGAAATATTCCCCAAAGGTTTTCCATCTCTCTTTTATCTTTAGTTCCTTAATATCATTTTCCCTGTGTTCCTCTGCCTCATTGTAAAGCGGCGCAGCAGAAAGCCCGCAGTTGCCGTTTATCTCAGTTGTAATGCCCTGAGATATTTTCCCCTCTGCACGCGGGTCTGCAAGCAGTGTGAATTCCGAATGCGCATGCGTGTCAATAAACCCAGGAGCAACCGCGAGTCCTTTCGCATCAATCATCTTTGTTGCTTTGACCCTTTGACCCTTTGACCCTTTGACCCCTGTTTTTTTAATTACAGCTACGATTCTATCTCCAGTAATCCCTATATCAGCCTCAAAAGGCTCTTTGCCTGTACCGTCATAAACAATGCCGTTCTTTATCAGCAGATCAAGTTTTTTCACGCGAACCTCCAAGAGTTTATTCTATCACATCGGCATTCCTTAGAACCCTTTGCCGCCCCCTTTTCCCTTATAAAAATATGATTGACTGATTTAAAAACGATCAATATAATACTTCTCAATAGCGAGAGGGAGATAATAATGTGGTAACTCTCAGCAAAGACAGTTCAGACAGAAGAATAACAATTGCATTCTCTTATAACCCTACCCTTGTACAAAAAATAAAAACCATTCCACGCCACAGTAAAACAACTGGGGTTTATACCCATGTAAGTAATAAGGCTCTTATGAAGATACGAAACCCATTAGACCAGATTTTTGAGGAGAAAGGAGGCGGGTAGAGTGTGGATAGACGACTATGTCGCCTATCCATCCAAAACTGAACAAAAGGCGACATTGTCGCTTGTGAACGAGATACTCGGTCATCGGCTTCGCCGCTGACCGAGTATCGGGATGCGGGTCGGCGT
>JASEHP010000222.1 GCA_030018605.1 Thermodesulfovibrionales bacterium | reverse complement strand
AAGTGCTTAAATTATGCTACACCGAGCGAAGTGCTGAGTGGTGCAATAGCTGGTGAAATGTAGTAAATAAATGAATACCGTAATTTTAAATTTTGAATTTTGATTTTTGATTTTTGAATTTTTAAGTCATGTTCACGCTTAAAACACCCGCAAAGATAAACTGGTTCCTTTCGGTTCTTGGAAAAAGAGAAGACGGCTATCATGAGATATTAAGCCTCATGCAGAGCATCGCGCTCTACGACCGACTCACCTTTGAACATTCCGACAGGATTGAGATTAAAACCGATGCGGATATACCGCTTGATGAAAATCTGGTGTATAAGGCGGCAATTCTGCTGAAAGAAAAGTTTTCTGTCAAAAAGGGAGCAGTCATAACCTTAAATAAAGAGATACCGGTATCTGCCGGCCTTGGAGGCGGAAGCAGCGACGCTGCATGCTGCCTTTCAGGATTGAACAGGCTGTGGGAGCTTGGACTGAAAGATGAAGAATTAATAAAATTAGGCGGGATGTTGGGTTCTGATGTCCCCTTTTTTTTAAAGGCGCCAATCGCCTCTGTTAAAGGCAGGGGCGAGATAGTCACAAAACTTGAAGCCGCAAGCAAACATATTATTGTCATCGTCAAACCTGTCATTGGAATATCAACAAAATGGGCCTATTCCGAAATGAGCAAGATGCTTCCGGAGTTGACAAAGAGAGACAATAATATTAAACTTTTCTGTTATGCCCTTGAGAGGCAGGATTTTAAGTCCGTCGTCTTAATGATGAAAAATGACCTTGAGCTTCCTGTAATGCGGAAGTTTCGGGTCATAGGGGAAATTAAGGACAGGCTGCTTGCTATTGGGGCAGAGGCTTCACTTATGAGCGGAAGTGGACCGACTGTTTTCGGTGTGTTCAGCAGCAGGGAAAAAGCTGAAGATGCCGCAAAGGCAATGAAGCCTTACTGGAGCAGGGTTGTTGAGACCATTACTACAGTGCAGCAGAACAGAGGCGCAGCAGAGCAGTAGTTTTTTGCTGCTGCTCTATTGCTCTAATAACTGCTGTTCACTGAAAATGGGGCGTCGACAAACGGCAAGTCAGGAGATTTTGGATCTCCCATATGGAGGTTCGAATCCTCCCGCCCCAGCCAGCAAAATGGAGGAACAATGCCAAACGGCATAAAGCTTTTAACAGGGAATTCCAATAGGAAGCTCGCGGAAGAGGTTGCGGGATACCTCGGCATTCCTGTCTGTGATACGCTGATAACCACATTCAGCGATGGCGAGATCATGGTTCAGATAAACGAGAACGTGAGAGGCTCTGATATATTTGTGCTGCAATCAACATGTACGCCGGTAAATGACAATATTGTAGAACTTCTGCTTCTCATTGACGCCCTAAAAAGGGCCTCGGCAGGAAGAATAACTGCTGTTATACCTTACTACGGATATGCAAGGCAGGACAGGAAGGTTCAGCCGAGAGTCCCTATATCCTCAAAGCTTGTGGCTGACCTTATAACAGTGGCAGGGACTAACAGGGTACTGACGGTTGACCTCCACGCAGGACAGATACAGGGGTTCTTCAATATACCTGTGGACCATCTTTATGCTTCGCCCGTTATCCTTGATTACATTAAAAAGTGTAATATTAAGGACATTGTGATAGTTTCACCTGATGCAGGAGGCGTGGAAAGGGCAAGGGCTTTTGCAAAAAGGCTCAGCGCATCGCTTGCGATTATAGACAAGAGGCGCGAGAGGGCAAACGAGTCTCAGGTAATGAATGTAATAGGCGATGTAAAAGGTAAAAACACAATTATACTTGATGATATGATAGATACAGCAGGCACTATTACTCAGGCCGCATCTGCTCTGAAAGAGAAGGGGGCAAAAAATGTTCTGGCGGCATGCACGCACGCTGTGCTTTCAGGGCCCGCAATAGACAGGATCAATAATTCAGTTATAGAGGAACTGATTGTAACAAACACAATACAGCTTGACAGCAAGCAGGAGGAGTGCAAAAAACTCACGGTTCTGAGCATAGCGCCTCTGCTTGCCGAGGCTATAAAAAGGATTCATGAAGAATCTTCAATAAGTTCGCTTTTTGTATAAGCGGGCTTCGGACTCATAATGGAGTCAACTATAAAGAATTCTCCTTAATTTGGAATTTAACATTATGAGAAAGCA
>JASEHP010000221.1 GCA_030018605.1 Thermodesulfovibrionales bacterium | reverse complement strand
TGGCATAATGATCCATTACTCCTTAACGTCGCATATGTATCGTAACTTTTTCAGGAGCTATCAATTTTTTCAGATAAAAATGTTACACTACCAACTAATATGGGAAGGGCAAGAATTCTTCTCGTGGAAGACAGCAGAACTCAAGCAGAAACTGCAGATGACCGCACCCTATACGAGGCAAACCGTAAGGGACGCAACAGGTATAGAAAGCGCCTGAAGCTAAAACAATGTATCTGAACGGACTCTGTTTTATCACCGCAGGAAAAGGACCATGCCTTACCCTTAAAGAAACGGCCGCTCTTGTCCTCAGCACTGGCGTTAAATGCATCCAGTACAGGGAAAAGAACAAATCGCGCAAGGATATTTACGGAGAGGCATTGATGCTAAGGAAATTGGCGAATGAATTCAACGCCGTATTTATAGTGAACGATTACATAGACATCGCACTCGCAGTGGATGCGGACGGGGTACATCTCGGACAGGAAGACTTCCCCTTAAAAGAGGCAAGAAAGATTCTTGGCAGCAAAAAAATAATAGGAATATCAACGCACAATATTGATGAGGCAACTGCCGCCGAGGCAGGAGGGGCTGACTACATAGGCTTTGGCCCGATATTTCACACAGCAACCAAAGATGCCGGCAAACCGAAAGGCGTCGAGGCTTTGAAAGAAATCAAAAGACATATAAAAATCCCTGTCGTTGCCATCGGCGGGATAAATATCGGTAATCTAAGGCCGGTTATTGATTCAGGCGCAGATGCAGTTGCCGTTTCATCAGGGATTCTCAAGGGCAATATTTCTGAAAATATAACACGCTTCTTTAAGGCGCTTTACAGAGAAAATCAGATTGTTTAATATAATTGACATTACATTTAAAAATCCTGAATGATAAGGAGAAACTCATGAAGAAATTATTTGTGCTATTACTCACACTTATAGTCTCAACCCTGATATTTTACGGCTGTCAGAAAAAAGAGGACGTTATAAAGATTGGCGTTGCAGGGCCAATGACAGGCGATCAGGCAAAGATGGGAACTGATTTTAAAAACGGCGTCACTCTTGCAGTTGAAGAGTGGAATGCAAAAGGCGGCGTGCTCGGCAAAAAGATTGTGATAATGATTGAAGATGATCAGCATGAGCCCAAGCAGGCAGTTTCCATTGCAAACAAGATTGTGAATGCGGGCGCAGTCGGGATAATCGGACATTTTAATTCAAACTGCTCAATACCGGCATCTGACGTATATAACCGCGCGGGAATTCCGATGATTTCCCCTGGCTCAACAAATCCCCAGCTTACTGAAAAGGGATATAAAGGCGTATTCAGGGTATGCGGAAGGGATGATCAGCAAGGAAAAGTAGGAGCGGAATTCGTAATAAACAAGCTTAAACTTAAAAAGATTGCAATAATACATGACAAAACAACATATGGGCAGGGGCTTGCTGATGAGTTTAAAAAATTCATAGCAGGCAAGGTTGAGGTTGTTTACTATGGTGGGATTATACAGGGTGATAAGGACTTTAAAACAGTCCTTACGGCAATGAAAGACAAAAAACCTGAGATCATATATTTCGGGGGCATTTATCCTGAGGCAGGGCTTATTGTGAGGCAGGCAAAAGAGCTCGGCATTACGGTTCCGCTAATGAGCGGCGACGGAACAATAGACCCTAAGTTCATAGAGATTGCAGGCGCAAAAGCAGCAGAGGGCGCTTACCTTACATTCAGCCCTGATGCAAGAAAGATTCCGACTGCAAAGACTTTCATTGACAACTATGAGAAAAAATTCGGAGAGATAGGGCCTTATTCAATATATGCGTACGATGCGGTAAATGTCATGCTTACGGCAATAAAAGAAGCAGGAACAAAACACGGCAAGGCTATTATAGAGAAGCTTCACTCAATGGAATTCAGCGGCGCGGTCGGCAAAATAAAATTTGACGCAAAAGGCGATATAACAATCGCGCCTTATGTCGTATGGATTACAAAAAACGGGAAATTTGAGGAATTCTGGAAGCCGTAAGCAAGTTTCTGTCATTGCGAGTCCCGACTCGTCGGGGCGTGGCTGTCCTGCTCGACATTTTCGGAACAACTATTTTGAGTTTAAAGTTAGTCCCGCCATGTTTTCAAGTTTATAATAATTAGCCGGAACATCATATCCCAGCGCCTCATG
>JASEHP010000220.1 GCA_030018605.1 Thermodesulfovibrionales bacterium | reverse complement strand
TGGCATAATGATCCATTACTCCTTAACGTCGCATATGTATCGTAACTTTTTCAATTTAAGTTTGTTTCCTAAAGCCTTCCTTTTACCAGATCGTCAACAACAGAAGGATCCGCAAGCGTCGAGGTATCGCCGAGGTCTTCTATCTGGCCATGCGCGATTTTTCTGAGTATCCTTCTCATTATCTTGCCGCTTCTTGTCTTGGGCAGGCCAGGCGCAAACTGTAATTTATCAGGAGTTGCAATAGGGCCAATGACTGTTCTCACGTGACCGATGAGTATCTTCTTAAGCTCGTCAGAGGGCTGTCTGCCGTCCTTTAATGTAACATAAACATATATCCCCTCGCCCTTTATCTCGTGAGGGAAACCGACAACTGCAGCCTCTGCAACAGCCTCGTGGCTTACGAGCGCTGACTCAACCTCTGCGGTTCCAAGCCTGTGGCCTGAGATATTTATAACATCATCTATCCTTCCCATCAACCAGTAATCGCCATCCCCATCAACTCTTGCGCCGTCTCCGGTTAAATATTTGCCTTTAAAGCGGGAGAAGTATATCTCTTTAAGCCTTTTGTTTTCAGGGTCTCCGAAAGTGCCCCTTATCATTCCGGGCCATGGCTTTTCAATTACAAGGTAACCACCCTCGTTTACTCCTGCCGGTGAGCCGTCCTCTTTTAAGACTCTTGGAACAACACCGGGAAACGGCCTGTTTGCAGAGCTGGGCTTTAATGTCATTGCGCCTGGCAGTGGCGTTATAAGAATGCCTCCTGTTTCTGTCTGCCACCAGGTATCAACAATAGGAAGTTTTTCTTTCCCTACATAGGTGTAATACCACATCCATGCCTCAGGATTTATCGGCTCGCCGACTGAACCGAGAAGCCTCAAAGATGAAAGGTCATGATTTTTCACCCAGCTTTCGCCTTCTTTCATCAATGCCCTTATCGCAGTCGGAGCCGTATAAAAGATATTGACCTTATGTTTGTCAACTATATCCCAGAACCTGCCGGGATTCGGATATGTTGGAATCCCTTCAAACATAAGGCTCGTGGCGCCGTTGCTCAACGGTCCGTAGATGATATAGCTGTGCCCTGTGACCCATCCGATGTCCGCTGTGCAAAAGTGAATATCTTCGTCATGATAATCAAATATCCACCTGAAAGTCAGGTTTGTGAAAAGCATGTATCCTGCTGTTGTATGAAGAACGCCTTTGGGTTTTCCTGTTGAGCCGGATGTGTAAAGGATAAAAAGCGGGTCTTCCGCATCCATTTTCTCAGGCTCGCAATACTTGGCAATATCAGCGGCATTAATTTCATCATGCCACCAGAGGTCTCTTTTAGGCTCCATATCAACAGTGCCGTCTGTCCTTCTCACTACTATCATCTTTTCAACAGTAGGGCATTCATGCAGAGCTTCATCGGCATTTGCCTTCAGAGGAACGAATCTTCCGCCCCTCGCGCCCTTGTCAGACGTAATAATAATTTTTGATTTACAGTCCTGAATCCTGTCCCTTAAAGCCTGAGCGCTGAACCCTCCGAACACAATGCTGTGGATTGCTCCGATTCTTGCGCACGCAAGCATAGAGATTGCAAGTTCCGGAATCATCGGAAGATATATGGTAACCCTGTCGCCCTTCTTCACCCCGTGTTTCTTCAGGACATTCGCAAACCTGTTCACCTCATAATAAAGCTGCTGATATGTGTATGTTTTATAGCTTCCGTCATCAGACTCCCATATTATTGCTGCCTTGTTTCTGACCGGGGTATTTACAAATCTGTCAAGGCAGTTATACGATGCATTCAGGCTGGCGCCCTGAAACCACTTTATCTCAGGTTTTTCAAAATTATATTCAAGAACTTTATCCCACTTTTTATACCATGAAAGATTCTTTTCGGCCATCTCACCCCAGAACCCGTCAGTGTCTTCTACTGACCGTTTATAGAGCTTTTCATATTCTTTCATGCTCTTTATATGCGCTTTTTTGCTGAACTCCTTTGACGGCGGAAATGTCCTGTTCTCTGCCATCAAAACTTCAATGCTTTTTGCATCTGACATTTTCTCCTCCCCTATTTTGTTTGAGATTTATTTATTATTTAACGCTATATATCAAATCATTAATTAATTAATAATTCGGCATTGTCAAGTCTTTTCTGTAAAATCTCATCAGGGCTTTATTCTCAAGGG
>JASEHP010000021.1:17303-17557 GCA_030018605.1 Thermodesulfovibrionales bacterium | reverse complement strand
TTTCATGATTCAACAGAAGAAGCTTCGGTTACCATGTTAAATGATTTGACACGGAGGTTGTATAAGGCCATCCATTTGAAACAACCGCATTCAATAATGTATCATTCTTAAATGCTGCCAAAACCACTTTCAACAACAGGAATCGGAAGCCTTCCGCACAAGGATGCTGAAGAGGCGTGCAGGCTCATCCTCAAAACTTTTGACATCCCTTTCTGGCCCCAGCTTCCCAAGATGTCCTTCAGGGAGTGGCTGAT
>JASEHP010000021.1:0-17293 GCA_030018605.1 Thermodesulfovibrionales bacterium | reverse complement strand
AGGAATGCCTTATATCAGGATAGATGCAGAAAAAGAACTGGTCTGGATTGAAAGAAACAAGAGCGATGAACTCGAAAGGTTCTATGAGTCATGCACTGATGACAGCAGGATTGCAATCTCTGATGATTACGGAAGAGGGCTTCATACATTTCTCAAAATGATTAAAGCGCCTTTTAGGTTTCTCAAAGGGCATGTAACAGGTCCTCTGACCTTTGCGCTCGGGCTTAAAGACGCTGACGGAAGACTGGTTTATTTTGATGAGGAACTCAGGGAAATAGCGCTTATGCTTCTTAAGGCAAAGATCAGATGGCAGATAGGCATGCTTAAGCAGTTTGCGGATAATGTGATTATATTTCTTGATGAGCCGATACTCTCTGCCCTCGGCAGCACAGCCTATCTCGGTGTAAACTCTGATGATGCAATGAGGCTTATAAGAGAGGCGTCGGATACCATAAAAGACAATGGAGGTATTTCAGGCATACACTGCTGCGGCAATGCCGACTGGCCTTCTGTGATGGGAACAGGCATAGATATTCTGAACTTTGACGCCTACGGATATTTTGACACGCTCTTGATGTACAAGGATGATGTTGACAGATTCCTTGAAAGAGGAGGATGCCTTGCATGGGGGATTGTGCCGACAACAGATGCAATAAGGCGTGAAACTTTTGATTCAATAAGAAAACAATTTGACCTGAAGATAGAAAAGATGTCAAGGGCAATCTCATCAGGCCTTGTTCTTTCAAGGATAATCCTTACGCCGTCATGCGGCACAGGCTCAAGGAGCATTGAGGAGACAACAAAGATATTCCAGATTCTTATGCAGCTCAAAGAGGCATATTCAAAATGAAATGCTCATATCTCAAAGAAATGCAAAGACCGCTGAAAATGTCATTGCGAGGAGCAGTAGCGACGAAGCAATCTCAAAAGACAAGATTGCCACGCCTTCGGCTCGCAATGACAGGTTAGAGGTATTTTCAAGTGAAAAGTGGAAAACAAAAACTGAAAAAAGGCATTTTCATCTCTCTTGAAGGCATAGAGGGAACGGGCAAGTCCACGCAGGCAAGAATGCTCTCTGAATATCTCAGAAAAAAAGGATATGAGACAGCGCTTACCGAAGAGCCAGGAGGCACGCCTATCAGCAGAGAGATAAGAAAGGTGCTTCTTTCAACTAAACATGACAAGATGGATTATATGGCAGAGCTTCTGCTTTATAATGCAGCGCGGATTCAGCATATCAGAGAAAAAATTGCTCCCGCTCTTGCAAAGGGGAAGATTGTTATAACAGACAGGTTCAGTGATTCCACTGTTGCTTATCAGGGCTACGGGAGGGGCATAAGCCTGAAGCTCATAGATTCTCTTGACAGGATTGCAACAGGCGGGATGAGGCCTGATTTAACAATCCTTCTTGATTTGGATGTAAAAACAGGGCTGATGAGAAACAAGCATATCAATAAAGTGGACAGGCTTGAACTTGAGGATGTAAGGTTTCACAAAAAAGTCAGAAGAGGTTTCATTAGGCTTACTGCAAAAGAACCGGAAAGGATAAAAATAGTAAAAGCCTCAAAAGGCATAGATAAGATTCACACGGAGATTGTGAGGATTGTTGAGAGGGTTTTGAAAGCATAACTGTTCTTTCTTTTGTATTGATTTAAAAGTTTTTTTCTCTTTTTACCCAAATGTGCTATATTCCTATTCCCTCCATCAAAACAGTAGATACCCATTGGGTATGATTAATGATTGGGTGACAAAAAATAAGCAACAAAGGTAATATAAAGCATGACAAAATTAACTAAACCCCAATATGAGGAGGCTAAACGTTCATTCTCCACCTCTTTGCGCGGTTTTGTGAACCGCTTGTCAGAACATGTCAGTGCCGAGGACGGTGGATGGCCTGTTAAGGGTTTTATAGACATTTTCAGAAATATTTATACTATTAGTTCTGACACCAAAATCGTATCCAAAATATTAGAAATTCACCTATTCCCACAAATTTTGCAGTTCGCAGAAGAGAATAACTACTCCATTGTCCTTGCAGAAAGTCAAAATTGGTATCCAGATTTAAGTTTTGTAAGTAAAGAAAATGCTAACATTAAATTTGCTGTAGATATTAAGACTACGTATCGAGATCCAGACTTCCCAGGGCATGTTAATGGTTTCACTTTAGGCAGTCACGGCACATATTTTAAAGATCGTTCTTCCACAAAAAATATACAGTTTCCATATGGGGAATATATAGGGCATTTCTGTCTCGGAATCATTTACACGCGCACAGACGGCAAAGACTTAGATGAGACTGAAGTCATAAACGTCAATGAACTTGATGCTAAAATTGACGCGCCTCAAAAAATCGGACAGAGAAAGGTAACTAAGGTTGAAAATCTTCGTTCGATTACTTCCGTAATTAAGGATTTCCAGTTCTTTGTATGTGAAAAATGGCAACTGGCAAGTGATCGACAAGGGTCTCATAATACTGCAAACATCGGTTCCATTACGCTTATTGAAGACATTCTTCAAGGGGATGGCGTTTTTGCAAAATTAGGAGAAGATTGGTTTGATGAATACTGGATGAACTATGGGTTAGCCACTATGAAACTGAAAGGCAAAACCATAAAGATTCATTGTCTTGAAGACTTTATTAACTTCAAACGCGGTGATAAAAAACTGATAGTATCTATGGCCACCAAGAAAAAGAAAAAGGATGACGGATGCGTATAATTATCCCGCCGATAAAAAGTCAAGGGATCAAAACTAAACTTGTCCCGTGGATTCGGGCTTTAGTGCCGAATGTTACTAGGCGCTGGATAGAGCCTTTCCTTGGAACTGGTGTTGTAGCCGTTAATTCAGGGTTCCGACAAGCATTACTTAGCGATTCCAACCCTCACATTATTAGGTTTTATAAATATATTCAGAAAGGCAAAATAACTCCATCCACTGTTAGAGAATATTTAGAATCAGAAGGTGAGAAACTGCGAAAGGCTGCAAATAATGGTTATAACCATTTTACCTTTATTAAAAACCGTTTTAATAGAGAACACGACCCTCTTGATTTTTTATTTCTAACCCGGGCTGGCTTTAATGGAATGATGCGTTTCAATCAAAAAGGCGAGTGGAACATTCCTTTTTGCCAAAAGCCGGAGCGTTTTAGCAAATCGTACATCACGAAGATTGTTAACCAAGTGCATGATGTCGCATGTCTCATTCAACCTGAATGGATATTCCTTAATAAATCTTTTGAAGCAGTGATTCCGGAAGCAACAGAAGATGATATTATTTATTGCGACCCTCCATACTCTGGCCGTTACGTTGATTATTATAACGGCTGGACGGAAGACAATGAATATCGTTTGTTTGAACTCCTGTCGACCACAAGAGCGCGTTTTATTTTGTCGACATGGCATCATAATGATTACCGCAAAAATGAAATGGTGCATAAGTATTGGCGGCATTTTAATATCGTTACAAGAGATCACTTTTATCATTCAGGTGGCAAAATCGAAAACAGACGCTCAATTGTCGAAGCTTTAGTTTTTAACTTTCCAGCATATATACAAGAACACAATCATGGTATTGAACCAAAGCTTGAACAACTGGTGTTATGCGAAGAAAGAGAGAAATACATCACTCGTCAATTGAATCGCGCGGGCGTTGTATAACGTATAGGAGAAAAACATAGCTCCACTTTCCCGTTTTTTTGCAGCGTGTGATATACAGCAGTTACGAATGACTAATATGAAAAAACCAAAAGCAATAGCTCTTTTTTCCGGCGGGCTGGACAGCACCCTTGCTATTCTCACAGTCTTGAGGCAGGGCATTGACGTAACTGCGATAACATTCCTAACGCATTTCGGATGTGACATTTCGGATAAGTCCTCATGCTCAAAAGACCCGTTCTCAGCAGCAGAGAAATTCGGTTTTGAGGTAAAACTCTGCCATCTTGCAGATAAATTCATTGAGGTAGTAAAGAACCCCATGCACGGCCACGGCAGAAACATGAATCCGTGCATTGACTGCAGGATTCTTATGCTCAAAGAGGCAAAAGAATTAATGGATGTGACAGGCGCTGATTTTATAATCACAGGGGAGGTCATCGGGCAAAGGCCCATGAGCCAGATGAGAAATACTCTTGCCATGATTGATAAAAAAGCAGGCGTATCAGGGATTGTGCTCAGGCCTTTAAGCGCAAAGCTGTTTGAACCTACTATTCCTGAAATAAACGGTATTGTTGACAGAGATAAGCTTCATGCGTTTCACGGCCGCTCAAGGAAACAGCAGATGGCGCTTGCAAAGGAGTTCGGGCTTACAGACTACCCAATGCCTGCGGGCGGATGCCTGCTTACAGAGCCGAACTATTCTTTCAGGCTTAGGGAGCTTTTGAATCATAATCCGAATCCCTCTTTGAAAGATTTGCATCTTTTAAGAACAGGAAGGCATTTCAGGGTCTCAGCGTCATGCAAGATAATTGCTGGGAGGGATGAAAAAGACAATGATAAGATAGAATCCCTTGCAGGAGAAGGCGATTACATCTTAAGCATAAAAAACGTTGGCAGCCCGGTAACAGTCCTTACCGGCGATGGCTCTCAAGATTTCATTAATCTTGCGGCGGCAATATGCGCAAGATACTCTGATGCAAAATATCTTCCGTCTGTTGATGTAAGCGTGTATTCAAAAGGCGAAAGATTCGTTTTAAAAGTAAACCCTGCGACAGAAGAAGTGATAGAGAGGTATACAATACGGATGCCTGAAAGCAAAAAGAAAGAACTTTTGAAAGTTTAGAGCCTTACAACAACTCCCTTTTCTTTCAGATACTCTTTTGCCTCTTTGATTGTGTATTCCCTGTAGTGAAATATTGACGCAGCCAATACGGCATCAGCCTTTCCCAGCACAAGCCCTTTATAGAGATGCTCTAAATTTCCAGCGCCGCCGGATGCGATAACAGGAATTGATACAGCCTCTGAAATTGCCTTTGTAAGCTCAATGTCATATCCGTCCTTTGTGCCGTCCCTGTCCATGCTTGTAAGCAAGATTTCTCCTGCGCCCAATTTCTCCATCTTCTTCGCCCATTGCACGGCATCAATGCTTTTCATCTTCCTTCCGCCGTGTGTAGATATCGCCCATGTCAATCCTTCATTTAAATCTCCGAGCAAGACTTCTCTTAAAGATTTATCATTAAACCACTTCTCCTCTTCTGTAAATGCCATCTCTTTTGTAACACGTTTTGCATCCATTGCAACGACGATGCACTGGCTTCCAAATTTCTCTGCTGCGCGGCTTACAAAATAAGGGTCTCTTACAGCAGATGTGTTTATGGATACCTTATCGCAGCCTGACTTCAGAAGCTGTCTTATATCTTCAAGGGAGCCTATTCCTCCGCCAACCGTTAGCGGTATGAAGACATCATTGGCAGTCCTTTCAACGACATCAAGGATTATTTTCCTTTTCTCGTGCGAAGCTGTTATATCAAGGAACACAAGCTCATCAGCGCCCTGCTCATCGTAAAAGATTGCATTCTCAACAGGGTCTCCCGCATCCCTGAGATTGACAAAGCTTACGCCCTTTACAACTCTTCCGTCCTTAACGTCAAGGCACGGGATTATGCGCTTTGCAAGCATTTAGGCTCTATTCCTCCGATTTTACTGATAATGTCATATACTCGTTTAATTCTGTCATGCTGGCCTGTCCAGCATCTTTCAGAAAGATTCCGAATCCCGAAGCATCGGGAGAATGACAAACTGTGTTTTTTTACTTACGAACTCTTCAGCAAGTATTTTAACAGTTCTTTTTCTTTCTCCCGCATTTTTCTTTCGGCATATTTGCTCCGCTCGTGGTTATAGCCGATGAGGTGGAGAACTCCATGAACAAGAAGCCAGCGCACTTCTTCCGCAAATGCCATTCCATGTTCAGGCGCCTGCCTCTTAGCCGCCTGAAGATTTATGACGACGTCACCGAGAATCAAAGGCTGTAACGCGTAACGCGTAACGCGTAACATGTTACGGTTGTTTTGTGGGAATGAAAGCACATCAGTAACCCTGTCAATGCCCCGGTATTTGCTGTTCAGCCCTCTCATTCTGCGGTCATCAATAAGCAGGATGCTGAGTTCTGCATCTTTAAGGCCGAGAAGCCTGAGCAATGCCTCTGAATCACGTTTTATCTTTTGCTGATTTGTCTTTGCCGTTTTTTGCCTGTTCTGTATTAGAACCTTCATTAATCTGCCTTTGCGCCTCCTGAGATTTTGAAGCGCTGCCGTTGAAATTAAAACTCGGATAATCTATTCTCTTGTGCAGGATGCCTGTGAGTATGTATGAGAAGTGTTTCTTTATCTCTGATATGTCTTTCAGCGTGAGTTCGCATTCATCAAGCTGTCCTTCAAGAAATATATGGTTTATAATCTTATCAACAAGAGCGGCAATCCTTGCAGGCGTTGGGCCATTTAAAACCTTTGACGCAGCCTCAACAGCATCCGCCATCATAACGAGAGCAGCTACGCGCGTCTGCGGTTTGGGTCCCGGATATTTATATTCTTCTTCGGCAGGCTCGTTCTCTTCTCTCTGTCCTTTTGCCTTCTGATAAAAAAAAGTCATCAGGCTTGTGCCGTGATGCTGCTCTATTATATCTATAATCGGCTGCGGGAGCTTATGCTGATTTGCAAGCTCTACGCCTTCTTTTACGTGAGAGGATATTATCATGCTGCTCATGTGCGGAGCCAGCTTCTCGTGCTTGCTCAGGGAACTGCTTTGGTTTTCAATAAAATATTCCGGCATCTTGATCTTGCCTATGTCGTGGTAATATGAGCTAACCCTTGCAAGCAGGGGATTAACGCCCACTGCCTCTGCAGCGGACTCAACGAGATTGCCGACGATTACGCTGTGGTGATACGTTCCTGGAGCAGTTATCATAAGATTTTTCATGAGCGGCTGTTCCATATCAAGAAGTTCAAGAAGGCTTATGTCAGTTGTGACTTTAAACGTGTATTCAAGAATTGGAAGCATTACAGAGACAACTGCCGTAACGCTTATCCCCGACGACAGAGCAAACATTACTGCAGGAAATGCCTTGGCTGAAAAGAACTCTCCTGTAAAAAGCAGCAGGATGCTTGCGGTGATGCTGTTCATCACTCCGACATAAAACCCTCCCCTCAAAAGCGCTGACCGCCTTTTGCATCTTATAACGCTGAATGCCGCAGTAAGGCTTCCTATGAATGCATATACCGGAAAGATTGCGCTGTTGAGCCAGAGCCCGCTTAAGAGGCTCACTACAAAGGAAAACACTATTGCGGTGTGAAAATCAAATAAAAGAGTGGCGAGCATTGCGCCAGATGCAATCGGGATGCCGAACCACCATGTTATATTATCCATAGGAGCAAGCCCGATTCCGTGCGCAAGGTTTACCAGTATATACTCAAAAAATCTTCCGAGGACAAGCGTGCTGACAATCATAAAGCCGAGAAGGACGAGCATGCTATAGTTTTTGAAATAAGCGGGTTTATACCGCCGTATGTCCCTGTACAGGATGGCTAAAAGAAGGCAGGCAGTAAGCAGTCCTCCTGCAAAACGTTCAGCGCCTGCTCTCTCCTGTATTGCAATGGCAGCCAAGAATCCAAATACAATCAGCAGTAAATATTTTTTTATGTCAATCTTTCTGCTAATTTTCTGTGTTCCGTTTTTCATATCTTTCATATGCCTTTACTATTTCCTGAACAAGTTTATGTCTTACAACATCTTTCTCGGAAAAATATATAACTTTTATGCCCTCTATGTCATTCAGTATTTTTTCAGCCTCGATAAGCCCTGAAAGTTTCCCTGACGGCAGGTCAATCTGTGTTATGTCCCCCGTAATTACGGTCTTTGAGTTAAATCCCAGCCTTGTAAGATACATCTTCATCTGCTCGGATGTTGTATTCTGAGCCTCATCAAGGATTATAAAGGAATCATTCAATGTCCTTCCCCTCATAAAAGCTAATGGCGCAATCTCTATGATGCCGCGCTCAATAAATTTGCTTGCCTTTTCCGCCTCTATCATATCAAAAAGCGCGTCATAAAGGGGCCTCAGATAAGGGTTAACCTTTTCGTACATATCGCCGGGCAGAAACCCGAGTTTTTCACCTGCTTCCACAGCAGGCCGTGCAAGAACTATCCTGCTCACCTGCTTTTTAATAAGGGCGTTTATTGCCATTGCCATCGCAAGGTAGGTCTTGCCTGTGCCTGCAGGCCCTATGCCTATGACAATATCATAATTACGCATAGCTTCAATATACTGCCTCTGGGTCTCGGTCTTCGGTATGATAAATCTCTTTTTTGAGGACACAGGGATATTGTTCAGGAATAAATCTTTGAGGGATGCTTTATGTCCGGCTGCCGCTGATTTTATTGCGTAACTGATGTCTTCAGGCTTAAGCAGGTAGCCGTCCTCGCTTATCGAGCGCAGCTCATTTATCAGGTTTTCTGCTTTTGCAACAGGTCCGGGTTCTCCCTGAATAAATATCTTGTTCCCTCTGAAGCTTGCGGTTATATTGAAAGCCTCTTCTATAAGTTTGAGGTTTTTGTCAAAACCGCTGTAAAGGAAGGTCAATTCCTTTTCGCTGTCAAGCTCAATCTCTATGGTTACCGTAGGCTCTCCTTTTTGGCTGCGCTGGGATGAGATGAATTTTTATCCCGGTGAGCCTCTTCGTTTTTCAGGGTTACAAAAGCCTTCAGCCCCTCATTTTTCAGTTTGAGCGCAAGCGCTGCTTCTTCTTCCCTGGCAGTAAATTCTCCTGTCCTTACCTTATATAATTTTGGGTTTTTGGATTTAGCATATTTTTTTATGTATGCCTTGTACCCTTTAGTTTCAAGTTTATGTTTGAGCGTTTCAGCTTCCTTCAAGTTTTTGAATGCACCGGCCTGAACAGTATATTTTATATCATCCTGATGAGAGTTATCAGTTTCAACTTTGGGTTCGGCAGGCTCTTTTTGGACAGCAGGCTGTGCCAACAGGGGTTTTTCAGCAGGAGCCTTCTCCTCTGCTATTTGTGGTTGAGACGCTCTGCCAGAGGCGGATGCAATCTGAGGCGTATTGCCCTGAGCGGGTTGTGCCTGAACCTGTGTTGCCTCAAGTTTCGGAACTGTGATTATCTGGTATTCAGGCTGTTTCCCTTTATCTCCTGCGCCCCCTACAAAATAACCGAGGCTGAAACTCAGCGCAGAGGTAACTATAATAATAGCAATGATGAATTTTCTGTCCGGCAAGGCTGTTTTCCGTTTTGCTTTAAGGCTGCCGTATTTCATTTTACAGGATAAGCATAGCATCACCGTAGGAGAAAAATCTATATTCTTTGCTCACGGCAATGCTGTATGCGCCGCTCAGTTTTTCAGCGCCGCAAAGGGCAGATGTAAGCATAAGCGGAGTTGAACGTGGAAGATGAAAATTTGTGATTAGCGCGTCAACAGCCTTGAATTCATAGCCGGGATAGATGAAGATGTTGGTGTAACCGGATATTAGCTGATAGGGTTCGAGGTTCCGAGGGTTCAAGGAGGTATCAGAGTCTTTGATGCTTTGATGCTTTGATGCTTTGTCACTCTGAACCTTGACACCTTGACACCTTGACACCTTTTCGTTGACCGGTTGCCATCTTCCGCTCATGTATCCCTCTATGGCCCTTGTTGTTGTGGTCCCGACAGAGAAGACTCTTTTACCTGATGCTTTTGTTTTTTTTATCTCTTCAGGAATCTCTTCCCCTATCTCAAAATATTCTGCATCCATAGAATGTTCATTGAGATTTTCGGTTTTTATCGGTTTGAATGTCCCTATCCCCACGTGAAGCGTCAGATATCTGACCTTCACGCCGTGATCTTTTATCCTGTCTATCAGGTCTCCGGTAAAATGCATTCCTGCGGTCGGAGCTGCGATTGAACCCTCTTTTTCCGCATATGCTGTCTGATACCATTCTCTGTCAGCGGGCTCCGGCTTGCGCTTTATATACGGCGGCAAAGGCATATTCCCGTATCTCCACACATTTTCCATGAAGTCGCCGGAATACGAAAACCGGGCAGTCCCGTTTTTTATGTCTGCTGAAAACCCTTCTGCTATTGATATTTCCCCTCTGTACTTTCCCCTTGATAGTATTTCCCACTTGTCAACGCCGATTTCTTTTACCAGCAGGAATTCAAATCTTCCTCCTGTCGGTTTTGTCCCTGTAAGTCTTGCCGGAAACACTTTAGTATTGTTCAGTAAAAGCAAGTCGCCTTCAGTAAGATAGTCGGGGAGATTGCCGAAGATTCTGTGTTCTGCCTTGCCGTTTTTGTGAAGCACTAAAAGCCTTGAGAGATCTCTTTTGTCAGAAGGTTTTTTTGAGATTAGTCCTTCCGGCAGGAGGAAATCAAAATCAGCGGCCTTCATATAACTGAATTTCTGTTCCGGGATAAAAGAAAGAAAGAATTTCCCTGTAGTTTTTCCCCTTCTTTGCCATCTCAAGAGCGCTCCATTGGCAGAGGCCTATCCCATGCCCGTAGCCTTTCCCTTCAAAGATTATGGAATCGGCAAGCTTTGTCATCGTAAAATTTGTGCTCGGCAGTCTTTGCCAGCCAAGCTGTTTTCTTAGCTCGTTGGATTTGATTGTGTGCTCTCCTGACGCGGATGTGACAGTCACTTCCTTAACTCTGCCTGTTGAGGTGTATGACTTGACGACCATATCTTTAAAGCCTGAGATATTTAATGATTTTTCTATCTCTGAAAATGGAATTTTTCTTTCCCATATCCAGTAGGGCGATGCCTCACCGCTTGTCTCCAGCGATTTAATATAAGGGTAGCTTTTGCCGAACACCTCTTCAGGAAGCTCTGTCTTGCCGCCGCTTGTAGAGTGATAAAGCGCCTCTATTGGTTTCCCGCTGAATGTGAGTATCTCGCCTGATGTTTTTTCTACGGCATTTGCTGCCATGACATCAGAGGAGTTCCCTTTGTACACCTGATGAAGAACAGAGGATGTTATATGGTAACTGAGGTTACTATTCATGTTTTTTTGATATACTGCATACGTCCTTGAAATAACTGACTGGGCCTTGAGCGCTTCCATTTCCCAGTTTGTTCCGACCTCAGCTATGACAACGCTCTTGACATATTCCTCGAAGGGGATTTCATTTACGACATAAAGCCCGTTTTCCCCTTTCCATATCTCAATCTCGCCAGTGTAATGAACCCCGCTCACAAGGAAGTCGCCTTTTATCTTTTCACTGACTTTTTCCAGAGGCTCATTCTTTGCAGGGATGCGCGGAGAATCTTCATCCAGGATAAGCACTCTTATTGTATCGGCAAACGCATAGGTAGAGAGCAAACAGCAGGCAGCAGACAGAGAAATAATAAATGCAGCCCAAAAGCCTACAGTCCTTATCCTGTAGGCTGCATTATGTTTGCTGTATCCTCTCATAACTACTTACTGCTTTCTACTTGCTGCGTTTTTAAGATGTTTCTCCATCTCGGAATAGATGCAGCCGCAATATTTCTGCCTGTAGAGCCCGAGCTTCTTTGAAAGTTCAACCCCCTGCTTCCAGCCGGGTCTGAAGTCTTCAATAAAAAACTCCACAGAGTGCTTTTTCTCCATTTCCCTGCCGATGTCTATTATAGCATCAAATTTCTGGTATGGGCTTATAAGAAGCGAGGTTGTAAAACCATCAGCGCCAATCTCTCGGGCTTTTTTGGCTGTTTTATCAAGCCTCATCTCATAGCACGCATTGCAGCGGTTCTCGCCGCCGTTTCCTGTCTTCTGTATGAATTCCTTAATGCCGTAGTAGTCTATATACTCGATGGAAAGTCCCCATGCTTTCTGGATCTGGGTTACGGCGTTTAGCCGCAGGGCATATTCCGCATACGGATGGATATTGGGATTAAACCACAGTCCGGTTACGGAAACGCCCTTTTCAGAGAGTGTTTTAACAGGATAGAGACTGCAGTTTGCGCAGCAGATATGCATCAAGAGTTTCATAAAATATTATAAATCATTTCATGAGTTTTTCTACTGTCGGGAACAGCGCCATATCCGTATGCGGCAGAAAAAGCGCGGACATGTATTCATCCATAAAATTCCTTGAGACTGAAAGCTCCATGTATGTCATCTTCCGTGCAATATCCTCTGCCTCTTCCCTGAGTTTTTCTGAGAGGAGGCACAGATAAGCCCCGGCGACTGATGTATTGCCTAAAAATCTGAACTTTTCTTTTGGGATGTCAGGAAGCATCCCGATTATTACAGCCCTGTCAATGTTTAGATAGTTGCCGAACCCTCCTGCGATATATACGCGCTCTATATTGTCCAGAGAGAACCCAATCTCTTTTATAAGCGATGAAATCCCTGCATAAATCGCTGCCTTTGCCCTCATGATATTCTCGATGTCCACTTCTGTAAGGACAATATCTTTTGCGCCTTTATAGACGACAAATTCCATGCCTTCATCGCCTTCTCTTAGGTAGTCGGTTTTTATTTCACGCACAAATTTCCCCTTCTGGTCTATGACGCCTGAAAGGAACATCTCTGATATTGCGTCTATCATCCCTGAGCCGCAGATGCCTGTCGGCGTTGTATTGCCTATAACAGAAACAGAAGGTTCAAATGTATCAGCAGCAATCTTTACAGCCTCTATTGCTCCTTCAGTTGCCCTCATTCCGTGTTTTATCCCGCTTCCTTCAAAGCAGGGGCCCGCAGAGCACGCCGCTGTCATAAGCCATTCATTATTGCCTATGGCAATCTCTCCATTTGTCCCAATGTCCATGAACAAAGCAATTTCATGATTTCTGTGCATCTTTGAGGCAAGCAAACCTGAGACAATGTCGCCTCCCACATAACTTGCAACACACGGCAGGGTATAAACAGGAGCCTGTTTATTTATGTGAAGCCTTGCTGTCCCTGCCTTCCAGAGCGGGAATGAATTTACAGTCGGTATATACGGCTCTTCCCTTATATGCTCGGGATCAAGCCCCCAGAAGATATGAGACATGGCTGTGTTCCCTGAGATTACAGCGCATTCTATGTGTTCTTTATTTATGCCATGCTTTTCAATAATAGTATCTGTGATGCTGTTTATATCATCCGTGACAGTTTCCCGCAATTCTTCAAGCCCGTTGCCTTCTGTGGCATGTAATATCCTTGTGATAACATCATCGCCGTATCTTATCTGCGAATTGTATGTTGAACCCACATCAACGAGTTTTCCGTCAGAAAGGTCAATGAGATATACGACAATCGTTGTTGTGCCTACATCAACGGCAATTCCGTATCTTGAGGTTTGCTTATCAGATGTAACAAAGATTGCCTCATGGCCGTCAACATAAGCAAGATGTATTTCCCAGTTGTGCTTTCTCAAGTCATCAGCCATTGATGATATGAATGTCCGGGAGAACCTCATGCCTTTGATGCCTTTCATCTCAAGCTCTCTGTTCAGCCTCTCAAGGTCGCTTATGTGATCCTCTATTGTAGGAGGCGGAAGTTTGATGTTAAGCCTTTTTACGATGGGTGTTATCTCTTTGTCAAATGACCTGAAAAGCTCTGAAAGGTCTTTTGATTTTGCAAGCGCAATCCTGTCTCCGACAACAAGCCTTGCCTCTTCAAGTATTTCTACCGAGATGTCATTTTCAGGAAATGTCTGGCAGGCAAGGACAATGCCTTTCTTTTTGTCAGCCTGAGAGAGCTTACCTGATGCTGATGTTCTGTATTCCCCTGAGTGAATCTTTATGCGGCACTTCCCGCATGTGCCTTTGCCTCCGCATGAAGCGACAAGATAGATTCCGCTCTTTTTTAGCGCAGAGAGGATATTTTCTCCGGCTGCCGCGGGTATGCTTTCTCCTGTTGCGAGCTTAATGTTCATTTTGCAGCCATTAATAAAGCAGGATTGGCTTGAGCGGCATCAGTCCGCCTAAGGCGGATTCGGTAATCCCGAAAGCATTCGGGATCGGAAAATATCGTAGCAAGCGAAAGTCAGTCCTGCTTGTCATTGCTATAGTCATTTCGCCATCTCAATCAGTTTTTCAGCAATCTGAACAGCGTTAAGCGCGGCGCCCTTTCTGAGATTATCAGCCACTATCCACATATTTATCCCATTCTCTATTGACTCATCCACTCTAATCCTGCCGACATAGGTATCATCCTTCCCTGCAACATCCGCAGGAAGGGGATAGACATTCTTCTCAGGCGCGTCAAAGACAACAATGCCCGGAGCTTTAGAGAGCGCTGCCCTCACCTCATTCGGAGTAATCTTTTTTTCTGTCTCTATGTTCAGGCTCTCAGAGTGGCATCTGAAAACAGGGACGCGCACTGTTGTCGCAGTGAGCATTATTGAATTGTCCCCCATTATCTTCCTTGTCTCATTCACCATCTTCATTTCCTCTTTCGTATATCCATTCTCAAGGAACTTGTCTATATGAGGAAGCACGTTGAATGCTATTTGGTGAGGATAGACATTGCACGCTACCTCCTTAAAATTCAGTATGTCGGTTGTCTGCTGAAGGAGTTCATCCATTGCTTTCTTGCCTGTGCCTGAAACAGACTGGAATGTAGTCACAACAACCCTCTTTATCTTTGCGGCATCATGTATAGGCTTTAAGACCACAACCATCTGAATTGTTGAGCAGTTCGGGTTTGCGATAATCCCCTTATGCCATTTCAGGTCATGGCTGTTAACCTCAGGAACAACAAGCGGCACTTCAATGTCCATCCTCCATTGACTTGAATTGTCAACTACAACGCATCCTGATTTTGCCGCAAGCGGCGCCCATATCTTTGACCTTTCGGCGCCTGCTGAGAAAAGCGCAATGTCAATCCCCTTAAATGAAGATCCATTTAAACTCTCAACAGGGATTTCACTGCCCTGAAATTCAAGGTTTTTACCCTCTGAGCGCTCTGAGGCAAAGAGTCTGAGTTTTTCAACAGGGAAGTTCCTTTGCTCAAGGGTTGCAATCATCTCGTTTCCAACCGCGCCTGTTGCGCCGACAACAGCAACAATGTATTTTGCCTTCTTCTTAACCATCTATTACAATCCTTTCCATAAATATTTGGTTTATTAATTTATCACAGAGGGAAGGAAAAATTCTATACTTGACAAATGGTTTATATGGTTATACACTTACAATAAATTGTAGAACTTTTTTTGGGAGGTTAAACATTATGGCAACAGTTAAAACTCTCTCCAAAGGGCAGATTGTTATACCGGCCGAGATGAGGAAGAAATATCATATAAAACCCGGCGTGAAAATCCAGATTATGGAATACGGCGGGATTATCTATCTTATCCCGCCGGTTGAAGACGCCGTAAATTCTGCATGCGGGATTCTGCCTTCTAAGCCTTCTTTATCCGGGCAGCTTCTAAAAGAGCGTAAGGGCGAATTCAGACAATGAAGAAAACTGCTCATATATTTGATAGTTATGCGCTGCTTAAGCTCTTTCAAAAAGAAAAAGGCTATGAAAAGATTAGCCGCCTTCTTGAAGATATAAAGAAAGCAGGCAGTGTCAAATATATCAATGCGATTAATCTTGGGGAGATAATATATACAGCAAAAAGGGAGTTCGGGGATCAGAAAAAATTAGAGGTGCTTGCAAACATAGAAAGGTTGAATTTTATAATTTTGCCGGTTCCCAACAGCCTGATATTCAAGGCGGCCGAGTATAAGGCGCAATACAGCATCTCGTATGCCGACTGGTTTATTCTTGCCTCTGCCGTTGAACTTGAGGCTTTAATAGTGACCGGCGACCCCGAATTCAAGAGGGTTGCTCATTTAGCAGATATATTGTGGGTATAAATATTCTCGGATGAAAAGAATCTATACCCTCGGCACAGGCAGAAGGAGCGAGGAGGATTTCATAGAAATCCTTTTTGACTATGACATCAAAACGCTCATTGATGTCAGAAGCTTCCCAATGAGCAAGATGCCGGTATTTACAAGAGACAATCTTGAAAACCTTCTAAAAAAAGAAGGCATAAGCTATGTTTTCCTCGGGAAAGAACTCGGAGGATTCAGAAAAGGAGGCTATGAGGCATATACTGAGACAGAGGATTTCAAAAAAGGGATTGATAAACTGGAGCAAATAGCATTGGAAACTAAGGAGGTCATTGCGAGGAGTCCCGAAAGCCTTCGGGGCGACGAAGCAATCTCTAAAGACGAGACTCCTTGCGGAGTTTACCCTCAGCGACAAACGAGATTGCCACGCTGCGCTCGCAATGACACGCTAAGGGCTCGGAATACCGTCATTATCTGCGCCGAGCGATTTCCGTGGAAGTGCCACAGGAGATGGATTGCAAGAGATCTTCACAGGCGCGGCTGGCAAATCGAGCATATCATAGACAAAGGCAAAGTCTGGACGCCGCGGAGTTAAGGGAATCGTGGTATAATCTCTCCACAGATGAAGGACTGCGCAGGCATTACCTTAATAGAGCTAATCATCGTTATCTCAATAACCGGAGTTCTGGTATTTGCCCTTGGATTTTCATTTCAGGACTGGAATGCCGCTTATAAAGTTGAAAGCCAGATAAAGGAAATGCCTTCTGAAATAATGCGTGCAAGGGTAATGGCTATGTGCAAAAAAAAGAGCGCACTTTGTGAAGCTGGAAGCAGCGCAATATACAATATACGAGGATACAAATCCTATGCCTGACGGCAATAACACGTTAGAGACAACAGATAAGCTGGTTGTTCAGAAAACCACAGATTATACCATTGCATCCAGCCTTAGTTTCGGCGACACACAATTCAAATTTGATAAAGACGGCGCTTCCTCACATAATGGCAAAATCAGGCTTGTTTCAACTGCAGCGCCCGATTACGATTGCATAGTCCTTTTTTCAACAAGGATAAACCCCGGCAAATGGGACGGCGCAGAATGTAACGCCAAATAAAAATGTCTGTTTCCGAATGCCGCACACTGGTTTTGATGTGGTATAATCAGTCATGACAAAAGATGAAATTATAAACTACTGGCTGGATTCGGCAAATACAGACCTGAAAGCAATGAATAGCCTTTTTAAAAGTGGCCATTACGTGTGGGCTTTGTTTTTAGGCCATCTGGTTATAGAGAAACTTTTAAAGGCAGTGTATGTTAAAAATGTTGATGCCAATGTGCCTTATATTCACAATCTGACAAGAATTGCAGAAGAGACAAAATTGGAACTGACAGAAAAACAAAAGGATTTTTTAGCTGAAGTTACTACCTTTAATATTAAGTCGCGCTATCCTGATTATAAGGATAGATTTTACAAAAAGGCTTCCAAAAAATTTGCAGGGCATTATAATGAACCTCCCCGCAGCAAGCTGCGGGGTATCCCAAAATCTCCCCTCCCTTGAT
>JASEHP010000219.1 GCA_030018605.1 Thermodesulfovibrionales bacterium | reverse complement strand
TTGCCTCCTACAGGTATTTTATCCAAAGTGGTGCAATTACTTATGGAACTGGTGAGCTCCACTTTTCGTTATAGCGTTATTGCGTTGTGCGTTACAGGGTTATGGCGTTTATCGCGTTATGGCGTTATTGCGTTTATTTTTCTTATCTTATCGCTACAACGCTCAACGCTGCACGCTATAACGCTCTACTCTATAATGTCTCCCTCAACAAGTTCAACGTCTACTCCCTGCTCCTTGAGATATTTTATGCCTTTCTCAAGGTTTTCCTCTTTCCCCTCAAGTTCAAGAACCATCTCGCCGACTGTCTCTGTAACTCTTGCCCTTCTGATATTAGGCATGACATCATACTCCTTAGCCATCGTAAATATGACAGGTTCTTTTATAAGGCGCTGCGGAAATGTCAGCTTAACCCGCTTTTTCATATAACCTCCGTTTTTACTGCGTTATTGTGTTGTGCGTTATAGAGTTATGGCGTTTATTTTTTCTTATCTTATCGCTACAACGCTCAACGCTGCACGCTATAACGCTATATCGCTATACGCATTTTCTCCTCCGGCTATTGCAGGCACTATGGAAACCTCATCGCCGTCTTTGACCACTGTTGCTTCTACCTGTAGAAATCTGATATCTTCCTCATTTACATAAATGTTAACAAATCTCCTTACCTTGCCGCCTTCGGATATCCTTTCGCCTATTCCGGGAAATTTCTTGTCCAGTTCCGTGACAAGATTTATTATTGTTCCGGGCGCTCCTTCGACCTCTTCCTTGCCCTGCGTTAATCTTTGCAACGGGGTCGGAATTCTAACTTTTACAGCCATATCTTCACCTCCATTTTTTCATTTAATCAGTCTTTTACCTATTTACCTATCTTTTTAAGTATTTCCTCAAATGCCGCAAGGTTGGGCTTTATGTAATGCACTTCTGCAGTTTGTCCTGTAAGCGCTTCCTGAGTCTTAAGCCCGTTGCCTGTAATGCAGATAACAGTTGTTTCATCCCTGCCTATCTTTCCCGACTCAATCAGTTTCTTTGTGCACGCAACTGTAACGCCTCCTGCTGTCTCTGCAAAAATGCCCTCGGTTTTTGCAAGAAGCTTTATCCCGTCTATTATTTCCTTATCAGAGACATCTTCGCCGTATCCGTCTGTTTCTTTTACAACCTGACGCGCATAAAACCCGTCTGCCGGGTTGCCTATTGCAAGAGACTTCGCAACCGTATCAGGTTTCACAGGCCTTATCACGTCTGTGCCCTGCTTTATTGCAGCGACTATCGGAGAACACCCTGTTGCCTGTGCGACAAAAACCTTTGTATCAAGTTTTTTTAGTATCCCGATCTTTTTAAATTCTTTGAATGACTTCCACACCTTTGTCAACAACGAACCGCTCGCGCACGGCACAACCACATTATCAGGCGCCTTCCAGTCTAACTGCTCAATAATCTCAAAGCCCTGAGTCTTTGAACCTTCAGCGTAAAACGGCCTGATGTTTATATTAACAAAAGCCCATTTGTATTTATTGGCAATCTCGCTGCACAGCCTGTTGACCTCGTCATAATTTCCGTCAACTGCAATAAGATTTGGCTCATAGACAAGTGATGCAACAATCTTACTCGCTTCAAGCGTTGCAGGGATAAAAACAAATCTTTTAAAGCCTGCCTTGGCGCCGTGCGCTGACACGGAATGAGCAAGATTCCCCGTAGAGGCGCACGCGACAGTATCAAACCCGAACTCCTTTGCCTTTGTGAGGGCCACTGCTACAACCCTGTCTTTGAACGACAGTGTCGGGTGGGCAACTGTGTCATCCTTTACATATAATTCACTGACGCCGAGTTCCCTTGCAAGATTATCGGCTTTTATCAAAGGCGTAAACCCTGACTCCAATCCCACCTGCGGCTCTCCGTCTATGGGAAGAAGCTCCTTATACCGCCAGAGATTTTCCTCCCTGCTCTTTATGTTCTTTTTCGTCAGCACCTTTTTTATTTTTTTATAGTCATAAACAACTTCCAGCGGGCCGAAACAAAATTCACAGACATATATAGGATCAACAGGATATTCCCTGCTGCATTCTCTGCACTTAAGACCGCTCACATATCCCATAAACACCTCCCGAGTTTAATTGAAAAACAATTAATATTGGTAATTATAAACGATTTGGCACCGTATTACATAGATTTTGAACCAATATAGC
>JASEHP010000218.1 GCA_030018605.1 Thermodesulfovibrionales bacterium | reverse complement strand
TATCTCATCAAAAAAGGAGGTATGTCGCATTTGTATGGAACTTATACAAACCCTTTACATCCCTGCTTTCGTCCTATAAAATATTTTCATCTCGCAGAGTCTCGCCTCGGCGAGTCGCCGGAGGAGACGAGTCTACGACTTAATAAAACAGGAGCAATTATTATGACCACTGAACTGACCGGGATAGTATTTGACAAACTCGGGCCGTCAAAGATAATTCACATCTACTCGCCGAAAACAGGCTTAAAGGCAATAGTTGTTATTGACAATACTGCATTGGGACCCTCAATTGGCGGGGTAAGGGTTTCACCCTCAGTAAGCGCCATTGAGGTGGCAAGACTGGCAAGGACCATGACCATGAAAAATTCAATTGCAGGGCTCCCCCACGGCGGAGGCAAGGCAGGCATAATCGCCGATAATAAAGACCATAAAAAAGAATTATATTTCAGAGAGTTTGCTAAACAAATTAAAGATTTACTTGAATATATTCCCGGACCTGATATGGGCAGTGACGAAGAGTGCATGGGGTGGATTTACGATGAGATAAAGCGGGCGGTTGGACTTCCTGAACGCATGGGCGGCTTGCCCTTAGATAAACTCGGCGCAACAGGCTTTGGGCTTTCAGAATGCGCAGAGGTGTCATGCCCTTATGCGGGTATCGGGCTCAAAGGCGCAAGGGTGGCTATTCAGGGATTTGGAAGTGTCGGCAGGGCAGCGGCAAGGTTCCTTTCAGAAAAAGGAGCTGTTATAGTTGCTGCAAGCGACACAAAGGGGACTATTCATAATCAGGACGGGCTGGATCTTAACTGCCTTTTTGAAACAAAAGATTTAACGGGCAGCGTCATAAATTGTAAAAAGGGCACAGCTAAAAAAATCGCAGAGATATTCTCACTGGATTGTGATATCCTGATTCCGGCTGCAACACCTGATGTTATACACAAAGACAACGTAAATGACATTAAGGCAAAACTTGTTCTTGAAGGCGCAAACATTCCTGCGACAAAAGAGGCAGAGGAGATTCTGCATAAAAAAGGGGTTCTTTGCGTGCCGGACTTCATAGCCAACGCCGGCGGCGTTATAATGGCTGCGATGGAATATGCCAAGGAAACCGAAAACGAGGCATTTGAGGCAATAGCGGCAAGGATTAAGGCAAACACAAAGGTTATCCTTGAACAATCAAAGACTGAAGGCGCCCTCCCCCGCAAGGTTGCAGAAAAGATTGCGAAGGAGAGGGTGTTAAAGGCAATGGAATAGGGAAAATGGTATAATATTGCTATGAAAAGTCGTTACAAAAAAAGCCTTTTCTGGGATGTTGACAGTGATAAACTATCAAGCGGAAAAGACTGGTTTTTCATCATTGAAAGGATACTGGAATTTGGCGATATAGATGACCTCCTCTGGATGAAAAAGACATTCCCTGAAAAAGAAATAAAAATTACTGTTCAAAAAAGCAGAATTCTCTCGCCAAAAACACGCTCCTATTGTAAAGCCACAGGCTATGCATCTTGAAGCCATAGACAAGAACATGCTTCAACTCAGCAAAAAACTTGCATTCCTAAAGGAGTTTTCATTCTATCTTGCGGGCGGCACAGGGCTTGCTCTGCAAACAGGACACAGAAAATCATTTGATTTTGATTTCTTCACAGATGAAGAATTCCTTCCGGAAGAACTCTCCTCTGATATAAGGAAGAATAAAATATCTCTTGAAGGAGAGATGCGCAGACATAGAACGCTTTATTGTATCCTCAAAGGCGTAAAATCCTCATTCATATTTTATGATGCCCCCCTTCTTTTTCCCAAGGTTGAATTCAACTCAATTGATATTGCAGACTGGCGTGATATAACGACCGAAAAACTGCGGACAGTTGGCGACAGGGGACAGAAGAAAGACTTCTATGACCTCTATCTGGGAGTACAGCGATTAGGAATCGAGAAAATCACAGGTCTTGCATATAAAAAATACGGCAGAAACGTAAACTTCTTTCACCTGCTTAAAGGCCTGACTTACTTTGAAGATGCAGAAAAAAATCCTGAGCCGATGATGCTTGACAAAAAAGCATCATGGAAAGAAATTAAAAAATTCTTCATCTCTCATGCAAAAGATTTTGAGAGGGCATTTCAGAATATTATTTAAGGTAGCATTAATCACCATCTTTGTATTTTGCGGTAGTGTCAATCATTTTGTGTAAATTCCTTTAAGAGCTTCTTTCCCCATTGTT
>JASEHP010000217.1 GCA_030018605.1 Thermodesulfovibrionales bacterium | reverse complement strand
TTTAGATGATTTAACCAGTACCTTCTCGGTTACATTTTAGATGATTTAATGCGCGGCATTGATGTCTTGGTGTCTTTGTGTTAAAGTATTATTGATGTCGGTAGTTGCAGTCCCAGCCTGAGCGCTATCGACAGACCCTCGGAGCTGGGTATCTTGAGGGGGCTTTGTCAAACTATCCACAAACCCCTCTTTTCTGCTCGGCATGTGTGTTATAAATCTGTATCCCTCAAAAATTGTCTTGTCGCCGATTTTGGTCAGTTCTAACACAATCACGCCGTATGGTTTCTTGCCTTCTCTTACTTTCTTGTAATAAAAAAGAGCATCCCCTTTTTCGCTAAATCCATCGGCATTCTTTATTATTGCTCCAATATTGGGAAGAGTCTTGATTTTATCGGCATCATAGTATCTTATGTCGTAATTTCCTTTTTCGTGAGTCGAGGTTACAGAATGCAATGCATATTCGGCATATGCTTTTTCTATATCACCTAACCGTTTTATCGTATTTTCAGAAGGTGCAAAAAATACTTTATGTCCATACTTGCCCTCTATCGGATTCTGATAATCGTATTTGCCATATTGAGATAAAAACTCATAAGCTTTTTTTATTATTAAGCTCTTTTCCTCTGAAGAACTATAATCATATTTTGCCTTCACTTCCGGAATTGGCTCTGAATCCAGAAACTTCTCAACAGCAGCCTGATTTAATTTACCTTCGAGGTCTTTAAATGATTCAATCTTCTGGTATAACACCTCTTTAGGTAATAACCTGATATCCCCTTCCAGAATCCCCGCAATCCTTTTGCTGATATAATCGTCAACACTCTCACCGGCTGCCTTTGCGCGTGCTTCCACAAGCCCCTTGACAGCCGCTATCTGCTCATCAGGCAGTTTAAAGACATCCTTTAAGCCTCCCTCAAACTCTGCCATCTTGAATGATTCCGGAAGCTCAGAGCGGATATCCCGCACCTGCTCGCTCACGTCAACCGGCTTGCCTGATGTGATGTCATCGAGAGCCTTATCCTTCGCTGCAAGGTTCACCCGGTTTGTCTTTGGAGACTGCTCAAACGGAGTGTCCTTAATTTTTTTCTGATATGCTGCCGCCGTGTCAATTGCGTCTTCAACCTCAATCGGCATCTTGACCCTGGCGCGGCTGTAATGACTCATCCCGCCGAAAAATATTCCAAGCACCGTATCAATCGCTATCGCTGAGGGATCCAGCGGGTCATAAAGAAAAACATAGGGACACTTCCCATATTTATTGACAAATAGGAGTATTTCGGATAGCATAATATCCATGCCGAGGATTGCAAGAGTATGTGCTGAGGGATACCCCCACCATATAACTCAGCGGGGGAACAATAAAGAGAAAACCTTTTTCGATGATGAAGATAAGCGGTTTTATCTTGATGTCCTTCAGCGGTACAAAGACAAATATAAAATGAAGATACTTGCATACTGTCTGATGGGAAACCATGTTCATATACTTGCAGTGCCTGAAAAGGGAACATCATTGGCCAGAGGCATCGGAGGAACAAACCTGCTTTATACCCAATATATAAATCGTAAATACAACAGAAGTGGAAGGCTATGGCAGAACAGGTTTTTTTCGTCAGTCATTGAGAAAGAGCCCTATTTATGGGCAGTAATGAGATACATAGAACAAAATCCAGTAAGGGCTAAACTTGTCAAGAGGGCAGAAGATTATGCGTGGTCGAGTGCAAGGGCGCATGTATTAGACATTAAGGATAATGTCCTCTCAAAAGAGAGTTGGTTTAATGAAAAGGAAATTAAATCATACAGGGAATTCTTAACTGAAGATGCCAAGGAGATAAATGCAGCCATAAGACGCGCGACATCAACCGGCAGACCTTTTGGCAGTGAAGGGTTTACAAAGAAACTGGAGAGGATATTGAAGCGAAATCTTTTTCCCCAAAAGGGCGGCAGGCCAAAGATAAAGGGGAAGAGACAATATGGATAATATAGATAATATGGGAAGTGTCCCTGGGTTTTCTGGGTTTTCTGGGTTTTCGAATCGACTATGGCCCAGGATATCGCGTGTATTACACAATGCGCGGCCGAACATTGATAATTCTATTGGCCGGCGGCGATAAGCGCACGCAGGCAACTGATATAAAGACAGCATTGCGTCTCGCGCGCAATTTATAGGAGTCAACTATAAAGAATTCTCCTTAATTTGGAATTTAACATTATGAGAAAGC
>JASEHP010000216.1 GCA_030018605.1 Thermodesulfovibrionales bacterium | reverse complement strand
TTTTCATGATTCAACAGAAGAAGCTTCGGTTACCATGTTAAATGATTTGACACGCGTTCTGCACTTCAATTTGATTCTTGTTGAAACCATCTGATTCATGATATATTCATTTGCATGCGAAGAAATATGCCATATCACTTTTTTATAGCATTCCGCTATCTTAAATCAAAAAAAAGGCATAAGGGGATTTCTCTTAACACAGTAATTTCTGTCGGCGGCGTAGCAGTCGGTGTCATGGCGCTCCTTGTTGTCCTCTCGGTGATGAGCGGCTTTCATGAGGACCTGCAGAGAAAAATACTTGGTGTAAATGCTCATATTATAGTGCTCAGCTACAGAGGGGCCATGACTGACTACAAAGAAGTATTAGAGAAGGTCAGCGGAGAAAAAGATATTGTCTCTGCATCACCGTTTGTTCTTGGACAGGTCATGTCTTCATCGGGCAAAAAGGCGCATGGCGTATTCTTAAGAGGAATAGACCCTTCGCTTGAGGCAAATACCACAGAGATAGCTAAATACATAAAGGACGGAAAGCTTGACGACCTGAAATCCAAAGACAGCATTCCTGGCATTGTGATAGGGAAAGAGCTTTCAAGCAGCCTCGGTGTTCTCAGAAATGACATAATAAACATCATTTCTCCTATCGGAGAAATTGGGCCTATGGGGATGCTGCCGAAAGTTAAACAATTCAGAGTGACTGCGATATTTGAGGTGGGAATGTTTGAATATGATTCAAACCTTGTCCTTACAGAGCTTTCTCATGCGCAGGATTTTTTCGGGCTGGGCAACAGCATAACAGGCATAGAACTCAAGGTTAAGGATGTGTACATGGCAAAGGAGGTAAGGGAGCGGGTTCAGAAAACACTGTCATTCCCGTATTACGGAAGGGACTGGATGCAGATGCACAAAAATCTTTTTTCAGCGCTGAAACTTGAAAAACTTGCGATGTTTGTCATACTTGTTCTAATAATTCTTGTAGCCTCATTCAATATAGTCGGCACGCTTATAATGAATGTTATAGAAAAAAGCCGCGAGATCGCTATCCTCAAGGCAATGGGAGCCACAAAAGAAGGCATTATGACCATATTTATGCTGCAGGGGCTTGTTATAGGGCTTGCAGGCACATTAATCGGGATTGCCGGAGGTTACATGCTCGGCTATATGTTTAACAATGTCATCAGACTGCCGGCGGATGTATATTATCTCAGCCACCTGCCTATAAAAATGAAACTCATTGATTTCATCGCTGTATCTCTATCTGCATTGACAATAAGTTTTCTTGCGACAATCTATCCTGCATGGCAGGCGGCAAAACTCGATCCGGTGGAACCATTGAGGTATGAATAATACAAATGTATCTTGTCGTTGCGAGGAGGTCATTTTGACCGACGTGGCAATCTTAAAGCAAGATTGCTTCGCTCCGCTCGCAATGACGGTTGAGGAACAAATAATTTGATTGAAGTAAAGGGATTAAAAAAATCTTTTTTTCTGCCTGCGGGAGAAGTTAAGGTGCTACGCGGCATAGACCTTTCTATAAGCCGGGGAGAGATAGCCGCAATAGTTGGCGCATCAGGCGCAGGGAAAAGCACTCTTCTGCACATCATGGGCACGCTGGATAAACCAACATCAGGCAATGTCCTATATGAAAACAAGGACGTATTTTCTCTGGATGATTATTCCCTTGCCGGTTTCAGGAATAAATCAATAGGCTTCGTTTTTCAGTTTCATCATCTTCTGCCTGAGTTTACGGCGATTGAGAACGTTTTAATGCCGGGGTTGATAAACATGTCCGCTTACGAAGAAATTAAAGACAAAGCGGAAATGCTCTTGGGCGAACTGGGGTTATCTGAACGAAAAAACCATCATCCGGGAGAACTCTCCGGCGGAGAACAGCAGCGCGTTGCCGTTGCACGGGCATTGATAAATGAGCCGAAGGTCGTATTCGCAGACGAGCCTACCGGGAATCTCGATACACATACAGGCGAAGAACTTTTTAAGCTTCTGCTGCAACTCAATGAAAAGAAAGGAATCACTTTCGTGATAGTCACGCATAACGAATCTTTGTCAAGGCAGTGCCACAGGGTTCTTGAGATGGCTGACGGAAAATTCAGGTAACCCCTGTTGGAAGATTTTTGCCCCGAGCTGCTCGGGGGTAATTTTTATTGATAAAAGTTATGAAAAAGTTACGATACATATGCGACGTTAAGGAGTAATGGATCATTATGCCA
>JASEHP010000215.1:1207-2309 GCA_030018605.1 Thermodesulfovibrionales bacterium | reverse complement strand
AACAATGGGGAAAGAAGCTCTTAAAGGAATTTACACAAAATGATTGACACTACCCTGATGCCGAAATCTGCTGATAGACAGGATTTGCCTTCGCAATATTGATGTTTTTTGCCGCAACGGGGTAAACTTAATCTCCATGAAAAAGAAACTTCATGCCATTATTGAGAGGTCAATTAAACAGCTTGGAATCGCCATCCCTGAGATAGTCATAGAATTGCCGAAGGAAGAGTCATTCGGCGACCTTGCGACTCCTGTTGCAATGTCTTTGTCAAAAATCCTCAAAAAACCACCGAGGAAAATAGCTGAAGACATTGTAAATGCCATCACTGAAAAAGATGTTTTTGAAAAAATAGAGATTGCAGGACCCGGGTTTATCAATTTTGCCTTCTCAAAGCAATACATTTATTCAGAATTAAAGAGCTTGATAAAACACAGCTCCGGATTCCTGAGGGCTGATATCGGGAAGGGCAGAAGAATTCAGATTGAATTCGTAAGCGCAAATCCCACAGGGCCCTTGCATCTCGGACACGGCAGGGGCGCTGCTGTCGGCGCTGCATTGTCTAATCTGCTGAGCGCTGCCGGCTATAAAGTTGAAAAGGAATTCTATGTAAATGATGCCGGAAGACAGGTGAAACTGCTGGGGCTTTCAGTATTTGCACGATATAACCAACTGCTCGGCATAGATTATCCTTCTCCCGAAGACGGCTATAAGGGTTTTTATATTGAAGACATTGCAAACAAAGCAATAAAGAATTGCGGCAATAAATATGCAGAGGCCTCCATTAAAGAGGCAGGAGAATTTTTTACGGATTTTTCTTACAGGCTGATGCTTGAGAACATAAAGCAGGACTTAAAGGAATTCGGCATTACGTTTGACACGTGGCAGAGTGAGCGGGTGCTTTACGAAAGAGGAGAGGTTGCACAGTCTATAAATGACCTGAAAGAACGTGATTATATCTATGAAGAAGACGGCGCAGTGTGGTTCAGGTCAACCGCATTCGAAGACGACAAGGACAGGGTCGTGATTAAAAAAGACGGAGAGTATACTTATTTTGCGCCTGATATTGCATACCACAGGAATAAGGTAGAGAAAGAATTTGAC
>JASEHP010000215.1:0-1197 GCA_030018605.1 Thermodesulfovibrionales bacterium | reverse complement strand
AGCTTATAGACATTTGGGGCGCTGACCATCACGGATACATTCCAAGGATGCAGGCGGTGATTCAGGCGCTCGGCTATCCAAAGGAAAGGCTGAAAATACTCCTCGTTCAGATGGTGTCGCTTTTGAGAGGCGGCAAGCCTGTTCAAATGTCAAAGAGGGCAGGGGAATTTGTGACCCTGAAAGAGGTGATTGACGAAGTTGGCGCAGATACTACAAAGTTCATATTCCTCACGCGGCGCCCTGACAGCCACCTTGAATTTGACCTTGAAGTTGCAAAAGCACAGTCAGCGGAAAATCCTGTTTTTTATGTGCAGTATGCAAATGCGCGCATAAACAGCATATTCTCTCACGCAAAGGAGCAGGGGATAAATATTGAAAAACCTGTTGATGCGGATCTCAGCCTTTTATCTCTTCCTGGGGAGATAAGGATAATAAAGAAACTGCTTGCATATCAGATGGCATTTGAAGGGGCTGTCATCGCGCATGAGCCGCACAGGATAACATTTTATCTTCAGGAGCTTGCAGGGATGTTTCACCCTTACTATCACAAACATAAAGTGGTTACGGATGCTGCTGCCCTTACAAAGGCAAGGCTTGCTTTATGCGAGGCAGTAAGGATTGTTCTAAAGGACGGTTTTGAGATTCTGGGACTCAGCGCGCCTGAAAGGATGTAAAAAGTGTCAGCGTTGCTTTGAACCTCCTATTCTCTGTAGTCTTGCTACAGGGTTACCTTATTGCTGTCATTCTGGCTTGTCCAGAATCTTTCCCCTCCTAAAAGAAGGATTCCCGACAAGCGGGAATGACAAAATTGTGTAAACTTATTTATGAGACAGGACACTATCTTTGCAAAAGTGCAGGTGTTAGTGCTATATAGCAGCCTCTTACAAGTTTTAATGAGGGGCTATCCGCTCCACTTCGTTGCGACTTCAGCCCCTATTCTGACAGACCCGTGAATCTTGCCTTAATCCAGCCCCAGCCTCCTATCACATTTTATCCATCCATACCTCTCTTGGTAGGCATGTGCGCCTCAAAACCTCTACGAACCGATGAGTTAATTCGGCTATGAAATGTCTTTTTGTAAACAACAACTGCGGTTTTTAATTTGCCTTTGCTGTAATTCTGGCGACCTGAATGACTGTTTTTTTAGAAGCGCTGCTTTTGATTTTTCTGAAATACCTTAAAAGCTTGATTTCATCG
>JASEHP010000214.1 GCA_030018605.1 Thermodesulfovibrionales bacterium | reverse complement strand
TAGCATCTCCTTTTCTGCTCTCCCAAGTGTTGCACTTCATTATTGAACTGGCTAAAATCATCCTAAGCATTTTTATATTTTAATAGCTCAGGCATAAGATTTACAACCGATTTTGAGTTATAATACCTAATAATTAATGTCCTGTCCCTAAACTTCTAATACTGTCATTGCGAGGGACAGAGTCCTGAAGCAATCTCAAAACGAGATTCTTCGCTTCGCTCTGAATGACAGAAAGAGCAGAGTCATTTATGGGACAGCACAATAACTAAGGCAAAAATGGACCAGACAAATATCACAACCGCTTCAGACAGCTACAACATAAAAATTCCTGCCTTTGAAGGCCCCCTTGACCTTCTGCTCCATCTTATCAAAGAAAACAAGGTGGACATCTATGACATTCCTATCGCAGTAATCACAGGACAGTATCTTCATTACATTGAGATAATGAAGGATCTGAACCTTGATGTGGCAGGCGATTTCCTTGTTATGGCTGCTACACTCATACATATCAAATCAAGAATGCTTCTCCCTGTTGATGAAGAAGCGCCCGGAGAGGAACAGGAGGATCCGAGACTTGAACTAATCCATCGGCTTCTCGAATATCAGGCATTCAAGGATGCATCTCTGGGCTTAAGGGAAAGGGAAGAGGAGTGGATGAACATCTTCCACAGAGAGCCTCTCAAAGAGGATGATGAAGCTGTAACTGAATCAACAGAGCATGAACCCTATCTCTTTGACGTCAATCTTTTTGACCTTATCGGCGCATTTAAAAAGATTCTTGACACCGCGCCACCTGAAGTGGTTCAGATAACAAGAGAGGCATTGACTGTAAAAGACAAGATTTCTCATATAATGGAAATGCTTGAGAATAATGACACAGTAAGGTTTGAAGACCTTTTTAATGAAGACAGATCAAGAATTCAGGTTGTAGTTACATTTGTTGCTCTACTTGAACTTATCAGGCTTGGACTAATCCGGGCATATCAGGAAAAAGATTTTGGAAATATATGGCTCATAAATCCTCAGAAAAAAGAGACACAGACCACGGTTCAAGGTTAGCTCCAAGCGGCCTCTCAGACAAGATCAGAGAAGCAGAGACAATTCTTAAAAAATGCGAACTATGCCCGAGAAAATGCCATGTCAACAGAACTGCAGGACAGAAAGGGTTTTGCAGAACAGGAGATAAACCTTTCGTAGCAAGCTGGGGTCCTCACTACGGAGAAGAACGTCCGCTCGTTGGAAGACACGGCTCGGGAACGATCTTCTTTGGTCACTGCAACCTTGGCTGCATATTCTGTCAGAATTATTCAATAAGCCATTTGGGAGAGGGACAGGAAATATCTTTTGAAAAACTTGCCTCTGTGATGCTGGAACTGCAGGATGCCGGCTGCCATAATATCAATCTTGTAACACCGACTCATCAAGTCCCTATGATATTGAGGGCATATGAGATAGCAAAGGGGAAAGGGCTTTCTATACCGATAGTGTATAACTGCGGCGGATATGAATCTCTGCACATTATTGAATTGCTTGAGGGCATTGTTGCTATTTATATGCCTGATTTTAAGTATTTTGATCCCGAAATGGCGCTCCTGTATTCTGCTGCAAGGGATTATCCTGAGACAGCGATGACCGTAATAAAAGAGATGCACAGACAGGTTGGAGACCTGCAGATAGATGAAAGAGGAGTCGCAGTAAGGGGTCTTCTTGTAAGGCATCTTGTGCTGCCGGAAGGAATTGCAGGCACAAAAGGCGTCGTCAGATTTATTGCAGAAGAAATATCAAAAAATACCTATATAAATATCATGAACCAATATCATCCGTGCTTCCGTGCATTTGAAACTCCCCCCTTAAATAGAAATATTACGGACAGGGAATACAAGGATGCTGTAAGGATGGCAATAGATGCCGGGCTTAAGAGAATAGACGGCATCACCACTTGATTTTATTTGAATTTTTTGGAATAAACTGTTAAATTGATTTAAATCATTATGCTACCCTATACCTTGTTTGCAGGCTCAGACGGAGCGATGAAACTTGCGCAGGATATGCCTGCAAAATACTGGGAGCCACTGCAATAATGACTGGGAAAACAATTCTTGCAATTGACACTGACACCGATACAACACAGCAGATTGTATCAATACTTGAAGCGGAAGATTATCTTGTTTTTACAGCTCCAAACGGAAACATTGGAATCGCAATGGCAAAGAAAGTAACCCCCTCCCTGATATTTATAAATCCTGCCCTGTCGGGCACAAGCGGTTTAGAGGTCTGCAAGACAATCCACAGCACAGAGCAGCTTAAAGATATTTGCACTTCCCCCAATATAGCGGACACACCGAAGAGTTAGGTTAATATATATTAAC
>JASEHP010000213.1 GCA_030018605.1 Thermodesulfovibrionales bacterium | reverse complement strand
ATGATATTAAAAAATAATTTGCTATTTCTGGACACCGTTTTTTGTAATTATGCCGAATATGCTGATACAGATGACATAGCAATTTACAGAGATGAAGCAGAGTTTATAGTCAGACGCTGATTTGATACGAGAAGAAAATGGCTCCCGGGGAGGGATTCGAACCCCCGACAGGGTGGTTAACAGCCACCTGCTCTGCCGGCTGAGCTACCCGGGAATTCCTCTGTTACGAGTTTTCTATTATACATCAAAAAAGCGCTGCCGTGTCAAAGCCCCTACCCTCGTTTCTCAAATGCCTTGGCTCCGGCTAAAACAAAAATTACAGACAGCACAATAATAACTGCAAGGTCGGCAATCATGCTGAAATCGGGGCTCATAGGCCCGCGCGCAAGGGGAGAAGTCACATGCTTCAGCGCATCCACACCGTATGTAAGCGGGTTGAATTTTGCCGCAAACGCCAAAGCCTTTGGCAGAAGTTTTACGGGATACATCGCGCCGGAGAGAAAGAACATAGGCATAATAATGAAATTCATGATTGCGCTAAAGCTCTCATAGCTCTCATAAAAAGTCGCTATCACTATTCCGAATGCAGACACAGAAAAAGAAACAAGCATGCATATAATCACAGCATCGATTATATCTGCAGCACCAAGCTCAAGGCCGAGAAGGGGAAAAAGCAAAAGCACGATCACGGCCTGAATGGTTGATATTATGCTGCCGCTTAATGCCTTTCCAATCACTATCGCAAGCCTTGACACCGGAGCAACAAGTATCTCTTTCATAAAACCGAACTCTTTATCCCAGATAATAGATATTGAGGAGAACATTGCGCTGAATAAAATTGTCATGCCCAATATCCCCGGAAATATGAACTGCATATATGAAACGCCGTCAACAGGCGGGACAAGCCTTGACATCCCTGCTCCTACGAGAAAAAGCCATACCAACGGCCTTGCAATGGCAGAGACAAGCCTTGACCTTTCCCTGACAAACTTCTTAAACTCCCGCGCAACTATGACGTATATTGCATTAAATTCCATCTTCACTTTTCAATCTCGTATAAGCAGGATTGGCTTGAGCGGCATCAGAGATTTTTCGGTAATAGTTCTTAGCGAAATGAAGCGGCCACAGCCTCGACTGTCTGATGCCGAAGCATCGGCAGAGTTTCGAGGATGTAGCGGAATGAGCTTAGAACTATTACCGAAAAATATCGTAGCAAGCGAAAGCTTATCCTGTTTATGAAACATCTAACCATTTCACTCGTGCCTTCTCCTGTATGCCCTCACCTCGGCTTTTATAGTGCCCGCATCAGCGCCCTCCGCATCCCTTATCGCCTTCCCTGTCAGTTTCAGAAAAACATCATTCAGGGTCGGCCTCTGGAGCCTCACGGACAAAACACCGCTGCCGAGAATCCTTATAAGTTCGGGAATGCACGTATCCCCCTTCACTGTTGAAATAAAAAGCTCCCCGTCTCTTATTGAAGCTTCAAGATCCAGCAAGCTTTTTATCGCTTCCCTCGCCTTCTCATTATCCTTTGTCTTCAGGTATATGACGTCTCCGCCTATTACTTTTTTTAGTTCTTCGGGGCTGTTCATTGCGATAATGCTGCCGTTATCAATAATGGCTATATTATCGCAGACTTCTGCCTCATCCATGTAATGAGTCGTCATGAAGATTGTCACTCCATATTTTTCCGGAAGCGCTGTTATGAACTCCCATAGATTTGTCCTGCTCTGGGGGTCAAGCCCGAGCGTAGGTTCATCCAGAAACAACACCTTCGGCCTGTGAATCAGCCCTCTTGCGACCTCGAGCCTTCTCTTCATGCCTCCGGAAAATTTCTTTACAAGGTCATCTTTCCTGCTGAATAAATCAACAAGCCTTAAGACGTCATCAACCCTTTTTCTGCGTTCCGACTTTTCGACATTATAGAGATACGCGTGGAATAAGAGGTTCTCCTCCGCAGTGAGGTCTTTATCAAGGGTGGTGTCCTGAAACACTATGCCTATTGATTTTCTTACTGATGAGGATTCTTTGGTGCAGTCATATCCGTTAACGCTGGCGTTTCCCGAAGTCGGGCCAAGCAGCGTGCAAAGAATGCTTATCGTTGTTGTCTTCCCAGCGCCATTAGGCCCGAGGAAACCGAATATAGTTCCCTCATCAACATCGAAAGAAATATTATTTACAGCAGCGATATTTCCGAATTTTTTTGTAAGATTCTCAACCTTTATTATCGGCATTTAATTCCTTTTACAAAATGAATGTTTTATAATACCGTTGAGACCAGAAAAGAACAAGGTTCATGTTGACAGTACGTAAAGAAGATTGAGGCTAATAGATTTAGGTAATTGTAAAAGTTTTGGCACCATTTTAAAATGGTGCAATGGATCTAA
>JASEHP010000212.1 GCA_030018605.1 Thermodesulfovibrionales bacterium | reverse complement strand
TCCCTTGAGAATTATACCCTAATTCATATTTACAGAATTGATGTTACTCTATCAGTGGAGGAAGAAGTGGGTGGATGGAATTCAGGAAAGGAAAATATTCTGAGGCGTTCCAGTTTTTCGGTCAGGCTGTATATCTTGATAATGCCGTTGCAGAGTATCATTATTATTACGGGCTGACACTTATCAGGCTTAATAGGTTCAAAGAGGCTGAACGGGCTATGAGCAGGGCGCTTAAATACGAGCCTTTTAATCCTAACTATCTCGCAGAAGAAGGGCATATCTGTATTAAGCTCGGTTTCCATCAGAGGGCAAGAGGCAGCCTTGAAAAAGCAATAAAGATTGATCTGTCAAATAAGAGGGCGGTGGAGGGGCTTCGAAATATTTCTGAGTGAGAAGCTGGACTTTTATACATTCAACCCAAAGAATACATTTTTTGGTTCAGGTTGTTATAGTTAACTTATGGAAAATTTTTTAAAAGCGCTGATTAATACCTTTATCCCTATCTTTGTGGCAATAGATATTTTTGTTGTCCTGCCCATTTTCATCTCAATCACAGAAGGCATGTCAAAAGCTAAAAGCAATGCGATTGTCAGAGAGTCCATATTTACAGCCCTTGCAGTGAGCCTTGCATTTGTCGCTCTGGGAGAGGCGGTCTTCCGGATACTCGGCATAACGACAGATGATTTTAAGATTGCAGGAGGGCTGGTGCTTCTTGTTTTCGCAATCCTTGACATAGTAAAGCACAGCGAGGAAAGGAGAAGGCATTCAGGCAGGATGGGTGTTGTGCCGATAGCAGTGCCTTTGATTATTGGCCCGGCAGTGCTTGCCACGCTTTTAGTGCTTGTTGACCATTACGGCGTTATTCCAACGCTCGTATCCCTTGTGTTAAACCTTGTTGTTGTGTATTTCTCGTTTATCAAGGCTGAGGCAATTACGAAACTGTTCGGCAGGGGCGGGATTGCGGCAATATCAAAGATAATGGCTATATTGCTCGCATCAATAGCAATAATGATGATACGCCTGGGCATTCAGAATATCATAAGGGTTAAAAATTAGGAGATAAGATGCTGATTGGGATTCTTGCCGACACTCACGACAACCAGCCTATGACAAAAAAAGCAGTTGAGTTTTTTAACGCAAGGAATGTCGGTTATGTGATACACGCCGGTGATTTCACGTCGCCGTTCACGCTGAAACTATTCAAGGAACTAAAATGCAAGTATGTCGGAATATTCGGGAATAATGACGGCGACAAGCTCCTTTTGCAGGATAGGGCAGAAGGGAATATTAAAAACCAGCCTCACACATTGACATTAAACGGCAAGAGGATAGTCGTTGTCCACGAACATCATATTGTGAATGCGCTTGCCGACAGCGGGCACTACGACATCGTTATTTACGGCCATACGCACGAGCCGGTCGTAAAAAAAGTAAAAGACACCCTTCTGATTAACCCCGGCGAGGTATGCGGATGGCTCTACGGAAAATCAACAGCAGCCCTGCTTGATTTAAATACAATGCAGGCTGAGATAATAGAGCTTTGAGTAAGAATTATGATATAATGTAAGGAAAGATAAACAAATTCCGAATGATTAAGGAGGAACCGACATGCCTGTTGCAACAATAACATCGAAGGGCCAACTGACAATACCAAAGGATATACGGGACGTGCTCCATTTGAGGCAGAACGATAAAGTAGCCATAGTCGTTGAAGATGGCGTCGCAGTAATTAGACCTATCAAGGGCAATATCCTCGACATAGGCGCGTCAATCAAAATATCCGCAAAAGAAAAACCAATTGACTTTAAGAAGGCACGGAAAGAGACAATCAGAAGAATTGCAGGACATACTGCCGGTGAAGGCAGGTGAAAACAGTTTTTGTTGACACTAATATCTTCCTTCGCTATCTTACAGCAGACGAGCCGGCAAAATACGAAAAGTGCAGGGAGATCTTTAAAAAGGCCGTTGACGGAAAAATTCGGCTGCTGACCTCCGATATGGTTGTTGCCGAATTAATATGGACGCTTCAGTCCTTTTATAAAGTTCTCAAACCAGAAGTTATTGAAAAAATATCCATTCTGACAAATACGCCGAATCTTAACATCCCCAATAGCGGTATTATAGCCGAAGCTCTCATTGTATACAGCAGGAAAAATATAGATTATATAGATGCCTACAATAGCGTGTTTATGAGACATCATAATACGGGCGAAATTTATTCGTACGATAGCGACTTTGACGGCATAGACGGAATCAATCGGATAGAACCGTGAACCTGTTACACGGAAAAAAGGCTTTCAAAATCTTGCCGCAATGAATATTCAGAATTCAACTTAGCATAGATAATTGACAGCCGTGTCAAATCATTTAACATGGTAACCGAAGCTTCTTCTGTTGAATCATGAAAA
>JASEHP010000211.1 GCA_030018605.1 Thermodesulfovibrionales bacterium | reverse complement strand
TTTAGATCCATTGCACCATTTTAAAATGGTGCCAAAACTTTTACAATTACCTAAAAATAAATGGAGCCAAACCTAAAAAATACATTTTCTAAAATCATGAAAGGACTGACAGGGAAATTCTTATTCTCTGCCGTTTTCTTATTCATTTCCCCCTCCCCCTCTCCGGCGCATGAATATTTAATTGTCGTAAAAATTTCAGAGCAGAAACTTTATCTTATGAACGGCAATGAGGTGTCGAAGACATATGCGGTTTCCACATCCAGATACGGCGTAGGCAGCAGGATAAAAAGCAATAAAACACCATTGGGAATGCATCGGATTGCCGAGAAGATTGGCGAAGGCGCTCCGTTTGGAGCGATATTTGACGGAAAGAGAATGTACACAGGGGAAATATCAACAATTTACACTGACGATACGAAGCTGAGCGAAAATTATGAGCTTACCCGCATCATCTGGCTTGAGGGCATGGAGCCGGGAATTAACAAAGGCAAAGGCATTGATTCTTATAAACGCCTTATCTATATCCACGGCACTGCCGAAGAAGGGCTTATCGGAACTCCTGCATCCATCGGCTGTATCAGGATGAAAAACAGCGATGTCATTGAGTTTTTCAATCTTGTGAATGTCGGGATGACTGTTGAGATAAAAGAGTAAAGTTATTTTATCTCCAGCATCCTGTCAAGAGCCCGTTTTGCAGGTATCCTGATATTGTCAGGAGTCTTGATTATATAATTGTTTTCTTTTAATGCCCTCAGGATGCTCCTTAAAGTTGTCTTTTTCATGTTCGGGCATATCATGTCTTTTCTCAGGGGATAAAAAATTTTGTCTGGATTTTCTTTTCTAAGCCGGTGCATAAGCCCTATTTCCGTGCCGACAATAAATTCCTTTTCAGAAGACGCCTTCGCGAATCTGAGCATTCCGGACGTGCTTGTGACATGGTCAGCCATATCAAGCACCTCAATCCTGCATTCAGGATGCGCCATTAAAACAGCATTGGGATGCTCTGCCCTCGCCTTCTTAACATCTTCCGGCGTTACCCTCTCATGAACATGGCAGAAACCGTCCCACGCGATCACCTGTTTTTTTGTATTCCTTGCAGCCCACATTGAAAGATTCTTATCCGGTATACAGATTACCCTATCGCCGGGAAGTGATTCTATAACCTTCACGACATTTGCCGAAGTACAGCATATATCACTTTCCGCCTTTACATCTGCGGTTGTATTCACATAAGTTACAACCGGAACTCCCGGATGCTTTGCCTTTATATCTCTGAGGGTAAATTCAGGAGGATAAACATAAGGTGGCGGATTATCAAAACCAGGAAAACTTTTCCTCACAGGCCTCGGAGAATCAACTCTTATCATATCCGCCATGGGGCAGCACGCATCAAGTTCTGTAAGCAGGACTGTCTTTTCAGGTGAAAGAATTGACGCGCTTTCAGCCATGAAATTAACGCCTGCAAAGACTATGACATCGCATTTGATTGTGGATGCTGTTCTTGAAAGCTCAAGCGAATCTCCGACAAAGTCAGCTATATCCTGCACCTCATCCCTCTGATAATTGTGGGACAGGATTATCGCGCGCCTCTGTTCTTTCAGCTTCAGAATTTCTTCTCGTTGCGAGTCGATTCCGACTTGAAGAGTGAGGTTTTCTGCAGACATCTAAAACCTGACAGAATTTTGCTTATTGTAAAGAGGGAAATTTGTGAAGAGGACCGTGCCATCGTCCATTATTATCTTGTATATAGGCTCTGATTTTTTCATTTTATTCGAGCCCGGGAAAGAGATGTCAGTTTTTCCCTTATACAAGGCAAGCACTTTTCTTACATACTGTTTTGTCTCTGCAATGGGAGGAACAGAGCCGTGCTTTTCAACAGTCTTTGGCCCTGCATTATACGCTGCAAGCGCAAGGGTTAAGTTGCCGTTAAATCTTTCAATGAGGTACCTGAGATACCTTGTGCCTCCGTCTATGTTTTCTTCCGGGTCAAACGGATTTTTCACCTGAAGGTCATTTGCAGTTCCCGGCATCAACTGCATAAGCCCCATTGCGCCTTTTCTTGAAACAGCATGAGGATTGCCGTTTGATTCCGCCTTTATAACAGCAGTGACAAGCGAGGGGTCCACCTCATTCTCTTTTGCTTTCTTGCTTATTATTGGGTGCAAGCCTTCGTTCTGCGAAGCTGATGATGAGCTGTTTGTAATATTGGCAGACTTGCTGCTTGTTGAAGCAGCCTTATTGTTCTTCTCTTTTGTTTTTATTGCCTTCGCCGACTTTTTCCCTTGCGGGACATCTGTGTAAAGAACAACTCCGTCTTCTCCAACATATTTGTATATGCCGGCTTCTGCAACGCCGCAGATTAAAAATAAAATCGCCAATGTCTTCAGAACTTTCATCCTGAGCAAATATTACCATTTCACTCTGTGTCTGTCAACTCGGTGTATAAGTTCCATACAAATGCGACATACCTCCTTTTTTGATGAGATAGTCAA
>JASEHP010000210.1 GCA_030018605.1 Thermodesulfovibrionales bacterium | reverse complement strand
TTCATGATTCAACAGAAGAAGCTTCGGTTACCATGTTAAATGATTTGACACGGAAGGGGAGTGGGAACTTCTTGAAGCATCGCTGGTAGGATTCCGGAAAAGGTTTACTTTTTTCTCCCTGCCAGTTTATTCAGGGCGTTGATATACGCCTTTGCCGCTGCGACTATGATGTCCGTGTCGGCGCCGTTGCCCCGCACGGTCTTTCCATTTTCTTCAAGAGATACCATGACCTCTCCGAGAGCGTCAGTGCCGCCGGTAATGCCCTTTACCTCAAATTTCTGAAGTCTGCTCTTTGTCTTTGTTATTGAGGCGATGGCCTTATACGTTGCGTCAACAGGCCCGTCGCCTGTCGCTGTTTTTCTTACAACCTTGCCTTTGACCCTCATCCTGATCGCTGCCTTGGGTTCTTTTTTCATCCCGCTTGAAACAGAAAGTCCGGCAAGCTGATATATTTCCGGCGTTTTTGACACCTCTTCCGAGACAAGGGTCTCTATGTCTTCATCAAAGATATGCTTCTTCTGGTCGGCAAGGTGCTTAAGTTTAACAAACGCGCTTTCTATCTCATCAGGCGTCAGGTCATAACCAAGTTCTTTTAATCTTGTTTTAAACGCATGTCTTCCCGAATGTTTGCCGAGAACAAGTTTTGTGCTCTGAAGGCCAATGCTCTCAGGCCTCATTATCTCGTATGTTGTTTTTTCCTTGAGAAGCCCGTCCTGATGTATCCCTGATTCATGGGCAAAGGCATTTGCGCCTACTATCGCCTTGTTCGGCTGAACAGGTATGCCTGTTATCTTTGTCACAAGCCTGCTTGAACGGATTATCTCCTCAGTGGTTATATTAGTGTCTGCATTAAAGAAGTCCTTTCTTGTCCTTAGAGACATTACAACCTCTTCCATTGAACAGTTTCCGGCGCGCTCTCCGATTCCATTGATTGTGCATTCAACCTGTCCTGCGCCGTTGATTATCGCAGAAAGGGAGTTCGCAACTGCAAGTCCAAGGTCATTGTGGCAATGGACAGATATTACAGCCCTGTATCCTATTCTCTCTTTTATCGCCTTTATCATTTTCCCGAATTCATCGGGCATTGCATATCCAACGGTGTCAGGGATGTTCACTGTTCCTGCGCCCGCTTCTACTACAGCATCAACAACATCAAGGAGATAACCCGCATCAGTCCTTGTGGCGTCCATAGGAGAAAATTCAACATCATCAACGAAACTCCTTGCAAGCCTTACCATTTCAACAGACCTCTTTAATGCCTCTTCACGGCTTACCCTGAACTGATATTTAAGGTGTATGTCCGATGTAGAATGAAAGGTGTGAATTCTCTTTTTGCGGGCATCTTTTAACGCCTCCCATGCCCTTTTTATGTCTTCTTCCTTGGCCCTTGCAAGGCTGCATATCACAGGCCCCTCAACCTCATTGCCAATTCTCTTTATCGCATCAAAATCACCCTGTGAGCTTATTGCAAAGCCTGCCTCTATGATGTCAACGCCGAGGCGCGCAAGCTGTTTTGCAACCTGTATTTTTTCATCAACATTCATTGAGGCGCCGGGCGACTGCTCGCCGTCGCGAAGGGTTGTGTCAAATATCCTTACTGTCCTCATTGTTTTCCCTCTGTAACCGGTAAGTTCTTAAACTTCTTGTAATAAATGTATATATTTTCTATTATGCCTGCAGATAGATATATCATTGCAAAAACAAATAGCGCTATCTCCGGATGCATGACCATAATTGCCAGGACTAAAGCAATGGCAACAAGTATCCAGAAGGGTTTTCTCTTTTTGAAGTCAAGTTCTTTAGCGCCGTGAAACCTCAGGGTGCTGACCATGAGTATTGAAAGCACGAATGCAAGCAATAATATAAAAACGCTCTTTGAGCCTGACCAGTGCAATTCATTATAGAAGATAACTGTTGCCGCAACAATAGACGCCGCTGCCGGAATGGGCATGCCTGTAAATGATTTTTTTTCAGTAGAGCCCATCTGGACGTTATACCTTGCAAGTCTCAGAGCGCCGCATGCCACAAAAAGGAACGCTGCCGCCCATCCTATCCTTCCGAAAGGCACGAGAGACCACTTATAAAGCATTACTGCAGGCGCAACTCCGAATGCAACAAGGTCTGACAGGGAATCAAGCTCTATCCCGAATCTTGTGGTGCTGTTTGTGAGCCGCGCAATCCAGCCGTCAATGCCGTCAAAGACAACGGCTATCATTATCGCCCATGAAGCAGTGATAAAGTCGCCTTTAAGCGCTGCGAGTATTGCATAGAACCCTGCAAACATCCCGCACATTGTCAGGCTGTTGGGAAGTATGTATATTCCTTTTCTCATAAACCTCCTGGTTAATATAGTAAATGTAACAGATTTTATCCAAAGTTTACAAATCATCGAAATCTGCAATAGACAGGATTGGCTTTCGCTTCCGAAGATATTTTCCTGTCGTTCTAAGGCTCATTCCGCTACAGCCGCAAAACTCACCCTTCGGGTTCAG
>JASEHP010000020.1 GCA_030018605.1 Thermodesulfovibrionales bacterium | reverse complement strand
GTGGGACTAACTTTAAACTCAAAATAGTTGTTCCGAAAATGTCGAGCAGGACAGCAACAGCCTTGATGTAAGTACAGTCGAGGAGTTTGCCAAGTTTGTACAGGATATGAAAATTGGCATCCCCAGCATTCTAAAATCAACTGACGAAAAAATTGTCGTACGAGTAGATGAATGTGTGACCTGTGCCGGCCTGCCTAACATCGGCGAGATGGTTTGCCATTTTGAAGGGGGAATTATTGCAGGATCTCTGGAAAAGATTCTTAAAAGACCCACAAGGGCTGTTCAGACCAAAAGCCATGCTGCCGGCTTTGAGCATTGCGAATTCGATGTTCTTTTATACTAATGCGGCAGTCAGGAACCCATGAGAGATTCTGAAAACGACAACATCTTGCCGAGAAAGGAAAAAGAGATTAATTCCTTAAAATTACAACTGCAGGAAGCTAAAGAGCTGGCAACTATTAAAGAAAAAGTCTTAAAGGCTGAGATAAAAGAGATGGAAAGGCTCTATAAAGAACTCACCAAAAAGTTAGAGGATATACAGGCAAAGGGTTTTGAGATACGGGGGTTGAAGGCCCTTAATGAAATTATTGCAACAGCAAGCAGGTATCTCAGCCTGAGTGATATTCTCGCGCCTACCCTCAAGGCTATCATAGAATCACTGGAGACATTAGAAGACATAGAGGGCAGAAAGGTAAAGATAACTGGAGGTGTATTTCTGCTTAATGAGGAAACCGGCGAACTTTTTTTAGCCTCCTCCTATGGAATTTCACCCAAAGCCCTGGGGTGTCAGGGAAGGGTGGCATTAGGCGACTGCATCTGCGGCCTGGCAGCACAGTCCGGGCAGGTCGATGCAGTCCCTTACTGCCTCGCTGACCCCAGACATACAAGAAAACCCTCGTTCCCGCCAAAGGAAGACCATGCCCATATTAATATCCCGCTGAAATCAGGGAATAAAGTTTTTGGCATTATCTTTTTATATTTCTCACCCCCCGGCTATCAGCCCCAGCCGTCGGATATCGTTATCTTTACCTCTATCTGAAACTATAGAGGGTTGCACATTGAAAAGGCTCAACTCTACGAAAGGGTTCAGGCGCTTGCAGTCCACGATGGACTTACAGGGCTATACAATCACCAAGAGTTTCAACGCCTTCTCGGGCTTGAGGTTGATAGGGCAAAGCGGTATTCAAAAGAATTTTCTTTAATGATGATAGATGCAGACTACTTTAAGCAATTCAACGACACCTACGGCCATCCGGCAGGAGACAAAGCCCTCAAAGACATCGGGGACATCATAAAGAAAAATTTTCGCAGTGTTGATATTGCTGCCAGATATGGAGGCGAAGAGTTTGTTGTTGTTCTTATTGAAACGCCATTGAAGCAGGCAGAGGATGCGGCAGAGAGACTGCGGTCATTAGTAGCAAGCCACAGCTTTCATATAGAAGGAAAAACTGCCTCACTGACTGTAAGCATCGGCTTAGCCTCCTTTCCTGCGGACTCAGACACAGGAGAAGGATTGGTAAAGGCAGCGGACCAGGCCTTATATAACGCAAAAAACAGCGGTCGTAACAGGGCTTGTGTGTTCACAAAAAGGGAGGAAAATGAGAGAACAACATAATGGATGGTTGTCTTTATCCCTGTGCATATTTCTTTTTGCATTTTGGTTCGTTGGAAAAGGAGAAACACAGGAAGTAATCGCTCAACCAAAAGCCACGCCTTTGGCGCGCATCGGAGTTGTCCCCGCGCTTACAATAACAGAGATTATCAAGCAGTATCAGCCCATCGTGGATTATTTGAACAAACGATTAAACGTCAATGCACAACTCATGCCCCAGAAGGACTATGTAACGGTGCTTGAGAAGATGAAGAACAAAGAGATTGATGCAGCCATTATGGGAAGCTCTATATGTTACAGGGCAATAAAAGAAATAGGCGCTATTCCGTTAGTCAGACCTGAGAGGGCCGGTGTTTCCACCTATGAAGGCGTGGTCTTTGTGAGAAGCGACAGCGGCATTAAGGACATCTATGGCCTGAAGGGCAAGAGCTTTGTCTATATTGACAGAAACACCTCTGCCGGCTATGTCTATCCAAGATTTCTCCTCAAAGAAAAAGGATATAATGCCGATGCGTTCTTTAAAGAGGTAATCTTCGCCGGGAAGCATGATGCTGCTGTCTTGATGGTCCTGAATAAAAAGGCGGATGGTGGAGCGGCAAAGGATGATGTCTATTTCAAACTTGGAAAAGAGAACCCGAGGATTAAGAACGAAATGAAGATATTACATCTCTCATCCGCAAAATTCCCTGACAGAACCATTGTCATAAGAAAAGGCTTTGACTCCGCCTTGTCAATCAAGATAAAGGAAGCCCTGATAACGATGAATAAGGACGAAGAAGGCAGGAAAGCATTGAAAGAGGCTGGTTTTGATAGATACCTGTCCGTAGCAGCAGGGGATTTCGGAAATCTGGAGAAGATGCTCAGATGAAGCTCCGCATCAAGATACCTCTCATCTATACTATCCTGATCATCGCCGTAGTGGCAGCACTCATTGTTTATACATCCGCTATGGTCAAAAATCATACAGCTAAAGCAGGACAGGAACATTTAGAGAGCCTTACAAAAACCCTTGCCTTAAACAGCGCCAATGCCATTGTCCTCAAAGATTATGCAGCCCTCAGGGTATTATTTCTTAAGACGTACATGTGCGATATGTAATCATCATGGATGAAAATGGCAGTGTCCTGTCCCATTCGCAGCATGCACTGGAGGGTAAGATACTTGAAGACCCTGTGAGCCTCAGGAGCGCTGCCTCTGATGACGTCCTTATGCAGGCTATTGGTTCTGATATTATGGATGTTACTGCTCCACTCATGATTGCCAGTAAGAAATGGGGCGCGGTTCGGGTAGGCTTTTCCCTGCATGAAATGAAATCAAAGGCGGCTAAGGTGAGAAACTTCATCCTCCTTACAGGATTAATAACAATCTTCCTTGGCGGAGCAGCTGCTATATTTATTGCTAAAAGAATCACAGACCCGATACATAAGCTGCACAAAGGAACAGAGATTATCGGTGAGGGCAATCTTGATTACAGAGTTGATATTTCCACAGGGGACGAAATTGAACAGCTCGCCACAGCCTTCAATACCATGACAACGGAACTCCAGAAAGATTACCTTGCAATAGAGAGCGGGAAGAAGCAATGGGAGGAGACCTTTGATGCCATATCAGACCCATTGTTCATCCATGACAGGGAGTTTAAGATTATAAGGTGCAACAGGGCATATGCTGAAACCGCAGGGATGCCGTTCAAGGAGGTTATCGGAAAGCCCTACTACGAGGTCTTTCCGAAGATGGGAGGGCCAATGAAAGGATGCCAGAAAACATTGGAGACGCAAGAAGAAGGAGAAGAGGAGATTCCCCTGCCTGATATAGATAAAACATATAATGCAAAATTTTATTTCATCAGGGATGCCTATGGAAAATACCTTTATTCCTTGCACATTCTTGAAGATATAACAGAGGAAAAGAGGGCAGATGAAGAGATGCATGATCTATTCCTGTCTGCCTTGTCGAGCCTCGCATCCGCGATAGAAGCAAAGTCTCAATGGACTAAGGGTCATTCTGAAAGGGTCACTGCGTATGCCCTGAAGATAGGGCGGGAGATGGGGCTTTCTGATGATGTCCTGGATGATTTAAGTATTGCGGGGCTTCTGCACGATATTGGCAAGATCGGCACCTATGATGGAATTCTCGACAAGTCGGGGAAATTGACAGATGAAGAATACGAGATAGTAAAAAAACATCCCGAGAAAGGCGTAGATGTGCTTTCGCCTATAAAGCAACTCAAACACATCATCCCATGGATTAAGGGGCATCATGAAAGATACGACGGCAGAGGATACCCCGATGGCCTTAAGGGGGAAGAAATACCGCTTCAGGCGAGGATACTGGCAGTGGCAGATACTTTTGACTCCATGACAGCAGAGAGACCCTATAGAGAAACACCTGGCAAAGAAAAAACAGTGGAGGAGTTAAAGAGATATTCAGGGACACAATTTGACTCGAAGGTAGTTGAGGCGTTCTTAAGAACAATCTCGTGAAATAAACGGAATATCCCCCCCGCTGTTTGAAGATAATACTGACAAAAATCATATTCCCCTAATAACAAATTAGTTAAGATACTTTATGCAGAAGATTGACCGTTCGTATATAAGATATATCAGGTACGCGGTGCAGTGGTCTATATTCTTTTTCCTTATTTACGCGGGATATAAGTTCTACTTGTTTATTGAGCATTTTACCTCCCCTGACACCCAAAACCCAATGCCTGAGACCTTTTTATCCCGCCCTCCGTCTGTTGAAGGATTTCTTCCGATAGGCGCTTTGATGGCGCTCAAGCTCTGGATTACAACAGGAATATTTGACCGCATTCATCCTGCTGGGCTTGTGATATTTACTGTTGCTGTTGTGATGTCATTTCTCCTGAAAAAAAGCTTCTGCGGATGGATATGTCCTGTAGGAGCTTTGTCTGATGCTCTATGGAAACTTGGCAGAAAGATATTCAACAGGAATTTTATATTGCCGAAATATGGTGATTATTCCCTGCGGTCTCTGAAATACCTCCTCATGATGTTTTTTATTTATGTGATTGTCGTAAAGATGCCTCCTTCAGAGATATTCACGTTTCTTGAGGGAGACTACTATAAGATTGCCGATGTAAAGATGCTCTATTTCTTCACAAAGATGACGCTGGTTACATTTATTACCTTACTGCTTTTGTTCATCGCCTCGCTGTTCTTTAAGAATTCCTGGTGCAGGTATCTGTGCCCTTACGGAGCCCTCCTCGGAATTTTGAGCCTGTGCAGTCCTATAAAGATAACAAGGAATAAGGATGCATGTATTGACTGCGGGAAATGCGCAAAGAATTGCCCTTCGCTTCTTCCTGTTGACAAGAAAATCAGAATCAAATCCCCTGAATGCACAGGATGCCTTACCTGCGTAAGCCATTGTCCTGCAAAAGGCGCTCTTGATATGTCGCTCACAAAAAGCAGGGTATTGAATCCGCTTGTTTTCGCCATATTAATTGTAGGATTGTTCTTCGGCGCAATAGGTGTCGGAAAACTGACAGATAAATGGAACTCGACAATTACTTATGAGGAATACAAGCGAATAATCCCTCATGCATCAATGCTTGAGCATCCGTAGTGTTACCTGCCTTCCCTTAACCATCTTTAGCCTGTAATACGCCTCTCTATCCCTTTCTCCTATATATTGGGAAATCGTCCTGATCTGATTTTTCAGGTCAGGCATTATTCTCTCCTCAATGACCCTTATCCTTCTTGTAGTTTTCAGGATTTCCTTCCCGAGTCTCTTTAATTTGCTCTCAAACTCAGCTAAATTTAACATTGACTCAACTATCTTTTCGAAAAGATATATCCCCTCATCAAGGTGCTGCGTGGCTGATAAGAAATCATAGCCTCTTTCATCCGGTTTTCTTACAGGCGAATCGTGCACATTTACATCCCTGTATCTCAACCCCCAGATGCTTTTCTCCGTTATCTCTACGCCTATATCTCTTCCCGAGATTGCTGTTATTGACTCTATGCTTTTCTTTCCTTCATGCCCGAGACTAAGCGCAAGCTCTTCGAGAGCCCTGCCGTATAATTTTCTTATGCCATCTCTTGTCCTTAAAAACGGTATTGTGGCATTCAGGAATTCTCTTATTAAGACCTGTCTTCTGCCTTTCAGTATCCCTATGCTGTTGACGACAGAAGATAATCTCTCTTTCAATAAAAGCAGATTGGTTCTTGTGGGATGTATCATATTAATCCAGAGAAAATCTCTTCAGGATATTAAGCCCTGTGTCAAGCGTCTCATTTATATCTCTTCTTTTTTCTCCTTGAGCTATGAATTCTCTTTCGAATGTATCGGCAAAGTCAAGCATCAGCCTGTCCTTTTCTGTCATGCCGTCTCTTCCGACTATTACCTCAAGCCTTCTTAATTCCCTCCCTTTTGCATAGCATTTATAGAGACTGTTTGCAATCTTCCTGTGGTCTCCTCTTGTGTTTCTTTCACCTATTCCGCTCTGCATAAGGCGTGAGAGACTCGGCAGCACATCAACAGGCGGAAATATCCCTTTCCGATGAAGTTCCCTGTCCAGAACAATCTGCCCTTCTGTGATATAACCTGTCAGGTCGGGTATCGGATGCGTAATATCGTCTTCAGGCATGGTCATAACAGGCAGGACCGTAACAGAACCTTTCATGCCTTTTATCCTTCCGGCTCTCTCATAGATTGATGCAAGCTCAGAATACATATAGCCAGGGTATCCCCTTCTTCCGGGCAATTCCTCCCGTGCAGTTGAAACCTCTCTCAGGGCATCGAATTGGTCATATCAGTGATTACAACAAGGACATCCATCCCTTTTTCAAATGCAAGATATTCGGCAGCAGTAAGCCCGAACCGGGGAGCGAGAAGCCGCTCCATAACAGGGTCATCCGCCTTGTTCATAAAGGCAGCAAAACCTCCCCTCATCTCTTCAAGCGCATCCGTATAAAAAGAACATTCGTGATGAGTAAGCCCAATGGCAATGAAGATAACAACAAAGCCTTTTTCGCCTTTTGCCGCAGCATTTCTTGAAATGCCCGCAGCCAGTTCCTTTGAAGGAAGTCCGGCGCATGAGAATATGGGAAGCTTCTGGCCTTTTACGAGTGTATTAAGACCATCTAATGCGGAGAATCCCGTCTCTATAAATTCTTCGGGCCTTGCCCTTGAAGATGGATTGATCGGACAGCCTGAAATAGGCATCCACTTCTCGGGTATAAACAACGGCTTTCCATCTATCGGCAGACAGGAGCCATTAAATCTCCTTCCGATAATATCTTCCGATAAAGGCGCTTTTTTTACAGAATCAGTGAATATAATAGATGTATCCTCTATGTCCAGTCCGCGTGTCTCTCCGTATACCTGTATCAGCACATCTTCGCCTTCTATCTTCAGAACCTCGCCTTCCATTACCCTTCCGTCAGGCGCTATGATTTTTGCCGCTTCTCCTATGCGCGCGCTGAACACCTTCCTCACGAAAAGCAGATGCCCTGCAAGCGAAGATGCGGTTCTGTATATATGCTCAGAAAGTCTCATATCCTATTCTTGCATTTTAAGTATCTCATCAAGAGGCATTCCCTCTTTGAGCATCCTCTGCACATTGTCATAAAATTCTACTATTTCTTCAATCTTCAAAACCGTCTTTTCAGGCGGGGAAAAGGCGTCTTCCGTGTATGCATTCTGACAGAGAAATTCCATCCTCACTTTTTCTGCTGCGTGCATCAAAAGCCTGTCGCTATCCTGGAGTCCTTCCATACCTACTATCCCTGCGATTTCTTTCAAGGCAGATTCTCTCTGAAGGATTTCCTTGCACCTCTGCCTCAGTTCATCCCATTTTTTTGATATACGAGCAATGAAATGCCTTGAGATAGCTTTTTCATAGAGCGAATAACTCTGAAACCAGTTTATGGCAGGGAAATGCCGCTTATGAGCAAGAGAGGCATCAAGCATTAAGGATGCGCCTGCTGACCGAAGGCATGCCTGTGTAACAGGCTCTGTGAAATCACCGCCAGGCGGCGACACGGAAAGAATCATGCTTAAAGAGCCTGTCTTTCCGCTCAGAGTCTCAACCACGCCTGCCCTCTCAAAAAAATTAGAAAGCCTTGAGGCAAGATAGGTGGGGTATCCTTCCTCTCCAGGCATCTCCTCGAGCGAGGACGATATCTCTCTCAACGCCTCTGCCCATCTTGAGATGCTGTCAGCAAGTAATAGCACATGATAACCCATATCCCCGTAATACTCTGCCATTGTTACTGCCGTATATATTGAAGATTCCCTTGCGGCAACAGGCATATTCGATGTATTCACAACTAATATCATCCTTTCCATCAATCTCTTCCCTGTCCATGGGTCGGTGAGGGTTGCAAAATCTTCTATTAATTCCGCCATCTCGTTTCCCCGCTCTCCGCATCCGACATATACAACAATGTCTATACCTGCAAACTTTGCGATTGACTGCTCAAGGATGGTTTTGCCTGTGCCGAATCCTCCGGGTAAGACCGCTGTGCCGCCCCTTGCAAGCGGGAAAAGAAAATCCATCGCCCTTTGACCTGTGATAAGAGGTTCTGAAGGAGAAAACTTCTTTTTGCAGGGTCTGGGTATTCTTACCGACCACTCATAGCAGCCGAATATCTTACTGCCGCCTTCAAGTTCGACCAGCGGTTCATTTAATGTAAAATCTCCATCTGCTATTGATGAAACCCTCCCATTATTGCTGCCCATTATAAAATGCCTGAATCTGCCCTCCTCAACATAGCCTATAATCTCACCTGATTTTATCTCTGCGCCTTTATCCTTTAAGGGATGAAATCTCCACCTTCTTTGATAATCAAGCGCACATATATCCTTACTTGCCTTTATGAACGGGCCTGTCTCTTCTCTTAATCTTGAAAGCGGCCTTTGCAGACCGTCAAACATTTCCGAAAGCAGTCCGGGCCCGAGCCTCACGGTGAGCGGCGTTCCTGTTGCCTTTACCGGTTCATTTATGCTTAAGCCTTTTGTGTCTTCATATGTCTGGATAACCGCTCTGTCCTGTTCAATGCGCACAACCTCTCCTGTGAGCATTGAATGACCCACACACACCTTTTCATAGAGTTTTAGCCCTTTTAAGTCAACGCTGACAGTAGGACCTGAGATGCCTTTTATCTTCCCGGTCATTGCCCCAGCCTCACGTGATAGCCGATTGCCCTTTTTATAAGTCTTACAGCATAGTCCTCAACCTCAATGCCTTTTTCAGGCGCCGGAAGTATGAGAAAGATTCCATACCATCTGTCTTCCATCTCCCTCATTTTTCTCTCATCAATGCCTTCCATAAGTCTCTCATCAATAACAACTATTCCTATATCAGTTTCTTTCATAACTTTTCTTAGAGTATCCTCTGTCTCCGCAGCGCTTATTACATACTGCATTACCCCAGCAAGTCCGAACCCAAGCTCTGCATCTCTTGGGGTGATAAATACTATCCTTTTCATCAGATAATCTCTCCTGAGATTAAATCTTTGTGAAGTCCCCTGCCGTACAATATTGTGTTGAGGTTTCTTGCAGTTACATACTTTAGCCAGAGATATTCAAGTATCACCCCTAAACACAATGGGTCTTTCCCCATGTTTTTTAAGATAGACGCCAACCCTTTCATAAGCATATCTTCTATATTTCTTCCTGTAAGCTCAACTGTCTTTATGCGCGTGAGCATGGAGAGCATATTCCCGATTTCAGATAACTGATGCTTTTCAAAAATCCTGCTTAATCTCTTTTCTCTGATAGTTCCGCTATGCAAAAATGCAGGATAACGGGCAATATCCCACCTGAGATACTTATAAAGCGTGATTATATTTCTCATATCAATAAGATAGGAAAAGAAAATCTTTAAGATAGGATGGATGTTGATAGACATCATATGCCCGACATAAGAATTTATCAGCGAGTTTTCAACATCCCTCAGCCCCTTTCCATTATAAAGTTCCTTCAGCCCTTTAAACCTGTGCGAGAAACCGGCAAATAGCCCTTCGAGCCTTTCTAATAGAGCGGAAATGTCCTCAGAGTCCTCTATCGTATTTTTTATTTCTTCAGAGAGCAGGCTTAATAAAAGAACATTTTTAATCTTATTCTTCTCGTCTGCCTTTTTATATCTCAGGCATATTATGATCGTCCTGAGTTCAGCATAGAGGAAAAAGGGCCAAAATATTTCATGGAGTCTTTTATTCATCCGGTCATATACCCACTGATACTCTCTTAAAACAGATTCCCATATATCACCTTCAGAGCGCAAGGCAATTGAATCTATGCCTTGACCAATAACATCTCGGTTGCTCTCCTCGGCGAGTCCGCCTGGGTGCGGACGAGTCGCAACGACTTTTGCTAAAGAAGCCCTTCTTATCCTGAGTCTTGTCAGGAGATAGTCTGCCGGATAATCTACTTCCTTAACCTTTTTGAGAAATTCCATATTCTCCTCTTATCTTGAATCATGCATCTCGCAGAGACTCGCCTCGGCGAGTCGCCGGAGGAGACGAGTCTACGACTTATACGTATCTCTTATTATTTCTGGAAGTATGTCCTGCCATCCCCTCTCAAGTCTTTTCTCAAATGTGTTTACTGCGCAGATTTTTCCATCTTCTGCATCTGCATCAATTCCCCCTGTAATTGCGGCATCCGCCTCAATCTCTGCATCAGGAAAATATTTCTTTGCAGTCTCCCTGTCCTTTGGATTCACCCTGACCCTCTGCCATCTTATTCCCGGCAATTCCCCTGCAATCCTTTCAAAGATGCCGCTGTAGTCTTCATTTCTTAGAAGACCGAGCGAATTGGACGCTAAGCCATAGAGACGCTCTGAGAGCCGATGTTCCGAAGCGAGTTTTATATCACCGGCTCTATTCCTTGCATCAGATATGATTGCATCTGCCTTTTCTTTAATAAGAGCAGACAGCGCTCTGCTATGCTCCTCAAAGATGCACCTCATTTTTTCAGAAGCCTCACGTTTTATCTGCTCTCTATCCGCAGCGGTTTCTTCCCGGACAAGGCGGATCTTATCCTCACCTTCATTATAAAGGGATTCTATAAGTTTGTCGTAGGTCATGTTATTTCATCGTAAGTATCATGGCGGCAACCACAAACCCGAGTATTGTCATTGTCTCGGGAATTGCGAGAAGAATAATAATAGTTCCGCTCATCTCGGGTTTCTCCGCTAATGTCCCTGCGCCAGCAGCGCCTATCCTTGACTGCGCCCATGCAGTTGCAAGGGCAGTAAGCCCTATTGCGAGAGCTGCGCTTAATGCTATCAATGCCTTTTCCATATGGTCCTCCTTTGTTAAAGTTTCAAGTCCCAAGATGCAAGCTGCAAGTGAAAACTTGAAATTTGCATCTTTACCCGTTTTTTTTCAACGGCTCAAATTTCCTCCCGCCAATCTCGAGAAATTTGCTGAAGAATTCAACGTAATGAAGCCTCAGCGCATGAACAGCCGGAGAAAAGATGCCGAGAATAATATTCAAAAGATGCAGCAAGCCTGCGACAACGATGCCGAGCGCTATATTGCCTGTCATGCCTGCAATCGTATTGGCTACAAAGGCAAGCAGAACAGATGCAAGGCCAATAGCCATAATCCTCGCATATGAAAATATGTTGCCCATAGTCTTTAAAAGTTCCAACGGGGCAAGAAGCCCTCCTGTGAAAAACAGCAGAGGCGTTAAAATAACTATCGCTATAACAACCGGCACCGTAAACAGCCTCGAAGCATCTCCATAAATGGCTATTACAAGGGTTATTATGCATAAGATTATGACTATATTTATCAGTCTATACAAAACCTCTTTTTTTGCCCTTTTCCTGAAGGCTGTAAGCGCTCCGAGAAAAAGTCCTATCATTATATGGACAATGCCGACTGTTAACGCAAAATAAAGCACGGGCATTATTGCTGTCCTTCTTTCAATGCAGATCGGTTCAATGCCGATCAAGCGGGGAAGCTCACCGAAAAATTCTCCATATAAAACCCCGAAGAAGACAGCATATATTGATGATATGAGCAGTATCTTTGATGCGTCTCTTACAGTCTTCTTCAGCTTAAACCTTTTTGCCGTTATAAGCGAGATGATTAAAAGCATGAGCCCATAGCCTGCATCGCCGAGTATCATGCCGAAGAATACAGGAAAGAATATGGCCATAAAAGGCGTCGGGTCAACGGATGAATATCTCGGGAAAGGAAAGAGTCTCATAAAAAGCTCAAAGGGCTGGAAATACGGCGGATTCCTGAGAATAACCGGAACCCTCTCTATGTCCTCCTCAACAGTCCCTTTCTCTTCAAGCGCTACCTTGCCCTCGAATCTTTCATTTAATTTTTTCTTGAGCTTTTCAGTGTCTTCTGCAGGCATCCAGCCATATATGAAAAAACAAAACCTTGTCTCAAAGGTAGAACTCAGGGTTCTTAGCAGGGATAATCTTTCATTTATCCACTCAAGCGCTCTCCTGTATATCGGCAGCCACCTTTTTGCAACTGTTTCTAAGTCTCTGTCAATTGCCTCTATCCCGGCTGATATCTCGGTTATCTTTCTTTTCAAAACGCCGAGCTTTTCCGTAAAAGAGAGACCCTCTATTGAGATGGGCAAGTCTAACTCAGGGACATTTTCATCTTTTAGAAGCCTCTTAACATTCTCCGACTTGTCCTTGAGAGTTATAATTAATCCGGCAAGAGTTCCATTTGATGCATTGGCAGTAACGACCCTGCTCTCGTCATCTGTCAATCTGCGAATGAGTTCCTTGAGATGATCGAGCATCACTGGTTCTTTTATTGTTAGACCTATAATCTCCAGGTTCGGAGTCTGCTCTATATCTTCGAGTAAGTGTTCAACTGCATCAAGAAAGGAGGCATAATTGCTTATCCCGGCCAGCTCTTTCTTTAGCAATTCTTTCCTCTGATGCATATCTCTGCATGCAGAGGTGTGTCTTTTAATCGTTTCTGCCACTGTTTCAATAATAGCCCGCGGCTCAATATAGCTCTTTCTTGCGGGAATAACCGGAAGATACGAAAAAAACTCCTCTATTTTGGATTTGAGCCTCTCAAGAAAAAGCCTCTCTGAGAGTGAATCCTTATCAGGAAGAAAAGTTCTGACGTATTCTTCTTCGCCTTTTTCAATAAAGCCGATTGCGCTTGGCTCTATCTGGAGCATCTCGGTTTCGCGTATCAGCGAAACAGCATCCTGCAGAAAGTCATTAGGCCCGGCAATCTCCACCTTTGACATCCTGACTATCATGGAAGTATCCCGTCTAAATGCTTCAAAATGATTTCTCTCAGGGCTTCATCGCTCATCTCTTTTAATCTTTTAGCCTGCAAATCTGCTTCATTTATAATTTCATCTGCCCTTCTTTCTGCATCCAGCCTTGCCTTTTCAATCTCTTTCTCTGTCAGACCTTTCAATCTATTTCTTTCTTCTCTAATTTCTTCTTCAAGCTCTTTTTTGACAATTTCGATCTCTTCCCGCGCCTCATGCCTGGCAATATCTATTCTCTTCTGAATTTCTTTCTCTGCTTTGATGACCTCAGCGAGAATATCCTTTTCCATACCTACATTCTATCAAAAAAATACTATTCCAGCATCAAGGATTAACAAGCAAAATAGCGCCCGCCAGAGGCAAGAATGGTTAGGGCAGATTTGAACTGCTTTAATTTATTCTTTTATGTCTTCTTAAACTGATACGGAAGGAGTTCGGAGATTGAGAATTTTTTTATGCCCTTTTCAGATGCAAGATATATTTCAACGTCAGGCGCGAATTCGGCAAGCATCTGCCTGCATGTGCCGCATGGAAAACAATAATCCTTGCGGCCTGATACAATTGCAAGCGCCTTAAACTTTTTTCCGCCTTCCACAAGGGCATTGATAAGCGCAGCCCTTTCAGCGCAAAAGCTTAACATCAAGGAGGGGTTTTCAATGTTGCAGCCATGGTAGATTTTGCCTTTGTCGGTCAGCAAGGCAGCGCCGACTGTAAAAGCGGAGTAAGGCGCAAAAGCCTTTTTTCTTGCTGCTTTTGCTTCCCTTACTAATCTCTCAATTTCTGAAGGGAGCATAATAACACAAAGTTTAAAATTAAGAGTTTCATATGATAACTCTTACCTCTTAACTGACGACTCCTTTACATATTTAGCTGCCATATCTCCTACCTCGGTTGTTGAGTGGCCCATCTGCCCGGCAGCAAGGCTTTTGAGATGTTTCCCTGTTATTTTCATTACAGCATTTTCTATTGTCCTGCCTGCCTTTTCCTCTCCGAGATGCTCAAGCATCATTCCTGCCGCGCATATCGCAGCCAGCGGATTGATAACATTCTGCCCCTTATATTTTGGCGCGGAGCCTCCAATCGGCTCAAACATTGAAACGCCCCTCGGATTTATATTCCCTCCCGCGGCAATGCCCATCCCGCCCTGTATCATCGCGCCGAGGTCAGTGATGATGTCTCCGAACATATTGTCGGTGACAATCACGTCAAACCACTCAGGATTTTTCACAAACCACATGGTTATTGCGTCTACATGAGCATAATCAGCCTTTATGTCCGGATATTCCTTCGCGACTTCATAGAAAGTCCGCTCCCAGAGGTCAAAAGCGAATGTAAGCACATTTGTCTTTCCGCAAAGCGTGAGCTTTTTCATCTTATTTCTTTTTTTGCAGTACTCAAACGCGTATCTTATGCACCTCTCAACGCCTTTTCTTGTGTTTATAGATTCCTGCACAGCCACCTCGTCAAGAGTGCCTTTTTTCAAAACGCCTCCTGCACCTGCATACAATCCCTCTGTGTTTTCCCTGACAACAACAAAATCTATGTCTTCGGGTTTCTTATCCTTCAAGGGACAATCCACGCCGGGATAAAGCTTCACAGGCCTTAAATTGATATACTGATCAAGTTCAAAGCGCAGTTTTAAAAGTATGCCCTTTTCAAGTATGCCCGGCTTTACATCAGGATGCCCGATTGCGCCGAGATAAATAGCATTATACTTTTTGAGTTCGGACACAGCATTTTCAGGCAGAACCTCTCCTGTCTTTAAATACCCGTCTCCGCCGAAATCATAATATGTGAGATTAAGCTTGAACCCGAATTTTTCTTCTGCCGCATTAAGGACTTTAATCCCTTCCGCTATAACCTCGGGCCCTGTCCCGTCGCCGGGTATAACTGCAATGTTGTAAGATTTCATAATCAATTATCCTTCAATTTTTAGTTTCTTCTTCGTCCACTCCACAAGCCCGCATGCAGAAATCAGTTCCTGCATGAAGGGAGGAATGGGGTTTGCCTTATATGATTCGCCTTTTGAAATATTTTTTATGATTCCCTTGTCAGCGTCTATCTCTATCTCATCGCCTTCTTTTATCTTTTCTGGCGCTTCCTCGGATTCAAATATCGGAAGACCTATGTTGAATGAGTTTCTGTAGAATATCCTTGCGAAGCTCTTTGCGATGACTGCCTGAATGCCTGCCGCCTTTATCGCAATCGGAGCGTGTTCTCTTGATGAGCCGCAGCCGAAATTCTTACCTGCGACAATAACATCTCCTGCCTTTGCCTTGTTCGGAAAATCCTTGTCAGCATCCTCCATTATATGCTTTGCAAGCTCTTTTGGGTCTGATGTGTTAAGATACCGCGCCGGTATAATTGCGTCAGTGTCAACGTCATTTCCGAATTTCCAGTTTCTTCCCTTGATTATCATGCGTCTATATTTCCACATCCCATAGTCTGGGGTCAAGTGCATCTCTCATGCCTTCACCCATGAGGTTGTAGCTAAGAACTGTAATCAGGATGGCAAGCCCCGGAAAAACAGAGAGCCACCATGCGATTTCTATATTATCTTTCCCCAGATTAAGGATATTCCCCCAGCTTGGAGTTGGAGGCTGAACGCCTATGCCGAGAAAACTCAGCGCAGATTCAATAAGCACAGCGCCTGCTATTCCAAGCACAGCAGAGACAAACACAGGAGCCATGCTGTTTATCATTATATGTCTGAAGATGATATTTACATCGGCAGCGCCTAATGCCTTAGCTGCAAGGACATATTCCCTTTCTTTTAATGAAAGCACTTCTGCCCTTACAAGCCGCGCCACACCCATCCATGAAGTGAGTCCTATGACAATCATAATATTCCAGATGCTTGGCTCAATAAATGCTATGACTGCGAGTATTAAAAAGAAAGTGGGGATAGAAAGCATAATATCAATGAAGCGCATTATTATACTGTCCATCCACCCGCCGTAATATCCTGAAACAGCGCCGAGCATTATGCCGATAACAACAGCTATCCCTACGGCCACAAAACCAACTGATAATGATATGCGCGCCCCCCAGATGACCCTGCTTAATACATCCCTGCCAAGGTCGTCTGTGCCTAAAGGATGTTTAGGGCTTGGAGCTTCAAGTATATGTTTTCTGTCAATGTCATCAGGTTTATACGGAGATATAAAGGGCGCAAGAAGGGCTACAAGGAACATCAGCAGCACAACAATCCCTCCGGCTAATGTAAGCCTGTTTTTTTTGAACCTTCTCCAGAAAACATTTTTTAAAGAATGCGCTTTCATTGCCTCGCCCGTATCCTCGGATCCGCAAGCATATAACCGATATCTGCAAGGAGATTCCCCACCAGTGTAAGCATACCGCCGATTGTGAGTATGCACATCACCATCGGATAATCCCTTGTCATGACGCTCATGAAAAACAACTGCCCCATGCCGGGAATGCCGAAAACACTCTCTAAAATTACGCTGCCGCCTATCATCCCGGGCACGGATAAACCAATTAAAGTAATAAGCGGAAGCAGGGCATTCCTTAGAGCGTGTTTGTATATAACCTTTTTCTCGGGCAAGCCTTTTGCCCGCGCAACTGTCACATAATCCTGCCTTACAACCTCAAGCATGCTGCTCCGCATAAACCTTGAATCTCCTGCAAGGCCTCCGAATGCGGAAATAAAAACAGGGAGTATGAGATGGCTTATCCTATCCCATATCTTGCCGAGCAGAGGCAATGCATCGTAATTCAGGGATTTCAAACCTGAAATTGGAAGCCAGCCGAGATATACCCCGAAGAACATCATTAGAAGAAGCGCAAACCAGAACGAAGGCATTGCAAATCCGATAAAAACAGTCGTCGTCATCATCTTGTCGTAGAGAGAATTCTGATGCGTAGCTGATGAGACTCCGATGGGTATTGAGATTGCAAGGATGATTGCAAACGTTATCAGGTTTATCATTAAGGTGATGAAAAGCCTTCTGTCAAGCAACGGCTGTTTTTTGTCCCATATCTTCTGCATAACCGGCCTTCTGTCCGTTGAGAAGGATTCCCCGAAATTAAGTTTTACAATTCTTTTCAGCCACAGGCCGTATTGGACTATAACCGGCTTATCAAGGTTATACATCTTTTCAAGCCTTTCCCTTGCCTCAGGCGTTATCTTGGGGTTTAATTCCGTGAGAATGTCAGTGGGTTTTCCGGGTGCAAGGTGGATGATTAAAAATGAGATTAAGGTAATCCCAAAGAGCGTGGGGATCATCTCAAGCAGCCGTTTTATCAGATAAGCAAACATGTCGGTTGAATGATACTATTATAATTTATATCAGAAATCAAGCGGGCTTCTAATGCCATGTTATAGCGATTTAGAAATGTCCTATTCTTAGCGAAATAGAAATGTCCGCTTTTGTATTTTACCTTATCGTCTCCATTTTTTGATTTTGAGGCATACTTTTGATGAAAGTGTCTTTCGTAGATGCCTCTGTTTTCGATTTTTAAAAGCCTACCCATATCCCGGTATCCCTGTTTATGCCGCCCATCGCCGACTGTCTGTCTTCCATCGATTAATATCAAACTTCCTCCATGGATGATCTGCCGGAAGCTTGCAGTGTCTTTTCTTTCCGCTAAGGCGAGGTTTCGTCTTTTGTCTCTCAGGTCTTTCAGTTATCTCCTTGAACTTTAGGAATGTGTCATTATGTGTTATCACCATCGTCCCGTTTATTCTTTCTTCTACAATGACCTTCTGTGCTTTTATTTTGTCTTGTACCTGGTAGAGCATTCCGTTATGAGCTAC
>JASEHP010000209.1 GCA_030018605.1 Thermodesulfovibrionales bacterium | reverse complement strand
AAGCGGACATTTCTATTTCGCTAAGAATAGGACATTTCTAAATCGCTATAACAGTTAAAGATTAGAACCTTGACTTACACTTTAACTCTCGGATAACATACGTATCCGAGGCAAGAAAGTCTTTAATTTTCCAACGGGGCAACCAGCGGAGAGGGGTAGAAATGAAAGTTGCAATCGGCAGCGACCATGCCGGCGTAGAACTGAAAAATGAACTGATATCCATCTTAAACGAGATGAAGATGGAAGTCCTTGATTTAGGCACAAACAGCCCTCATTCCGTGGACTATCCTGATTTTGGAGAAAGAGTGTCAAGAGAAGTTTCCGAAGGAAAAGCGGACAGGGGAATATTGATATGCGGCACAGGCATCGGCATGTCAATCGTTGCAAATAAAATCCCAAACATAAGGGCTTCTCTATGCAATGACCTCTTCACCGCAAGGATGAGCAGGATGCACAATGACGCGAATATCCTTGTGATAGGCGGACGGATCGTAGGCAAAGATCTCGCAAAAGAGATTGTAAGGACATGGTTCACAACTGAATTTGAGGGCGGCAGACACGCAAATCGTATTACAAAGATAAAACTGATAGAGGAAAGATTTATAAAACATGGACTTTGAAGGACTTAAACTCTCAGACTCGGATATTTACAGGGCGATTCAGGGAGAAATAGAAAGAGAAAGGGAAAAGATTGTTCTCATCGCATCGGAAAACTATGCAAGCTCTGCTGTCCTTGAAGCGCAGGGCTCTGTGTTTACCAATAAGTATGCAGAAGGGTATCCTAATAAACGATACTACGGCGGATGCGAGTATGCGGATGTTGTTGAAACCCTTGCAATAGGCAGGGCAAAGGAACTCTTCGGAGCCGAGCATGTAAATGTCCAGCCCCATTCCGGAAGCCAGGCAAACATGGCTGTATATTTTGCGTTTCTTAAACCCGGAGATACAATTCTCGGAATGAACCTCAGCCACGGAGGGCATCTCTCGCATGGCGCCTCCGTAAACTTTTCAGGAATGCTTTACAAGAACATACCCTACGGAGTTAATAAAGAGACAGGATACATTGATTATGCTGAGGTGCGCAGGCTTGCAATAAAAAACAAGCCGAAGATGATACTTGTAGGCGCAAGTGCTTATTCAAGAACTCTTGACTTTAAGACATTCTCGGAGATTGCAAAAGAGGCCGGCGCTTATCTGACGGCAGATATAGCGCATATAGCAGGGCTTGTGGCAGCAGGCATTCATCCGTCTCCTGTGCCTTATGCGGATTTTGTAACGACAACAACCCATAAGACACTCCGCGGGCCGAGGGGCGGGATGATAATGTGCAGGGCAAAATACGCGAAGGCTATAGACAAGATGATATTCCCGGGAATTCAGGGAGGCCCTCTGGTTCATGTGATTGCTGCAAAGGCAGTTGCACTCAAAGAGGCTTTGAATGATGGGTTCAAAGAGTATCAGAAGAAGGTTATAGAAAATGCAAAAAAACTTGCCGAAGAACTTATAAAAAGGGGATTCAGGATAATATCAGGCGGAACAGACAACCACCTCATGCTTGTTGACCTCGCAAATAAAGGGATAACAGGAAAGGAAGCTGAAGAAGCGTTGGACAAGGCAGGCATCACAGTCAATAAAAATTCAATCCCCTATGACGAACGGCCTCCTGCAATAACAAGCGGTATGAGGCTTGGTACACCGTGTGTTACTACACGGGGGATGGGTGAAGTGGAAATGACAGATATAGCAGAGATAATAGATGAGGTATTGAAGAACAACTCTGATGAGGTAAAGATTGGAAGGTTACAGCAGAGGGCAGGGGAGATATGCAAGAGATTTCCGATGTATTTATAAAAATAAAGAATTCGAGGGTTTTAGGGTTCGAGGGTTCAAGAGTTTGAATAAAGCAGTTTTAAGTTTTTTTTACTTGAAACCTTGCCCCCTTGAACCCTTTCACAAACTGAGTTTACAATGAAATGCCCATTTTGTGTAAATTTAGAAGACAAGGTCATTGACTCGCGGACGAGCAAGGAAGGCGATGCAATACGCAGAAGGCGTGAATGCCTGAAGTGTGGAAAGCGTTTCACCTCTTATGAGCGCGTTGAAGATGTAGTTCCGATGGTTATAAAGAAAGATGGACGGCGCGAGCCATTTGACAGGCCGAAGATACTGAGGGGGCTGGAAAAGGCATGTGAAAAAAGGCCTGTCAGCGTGGAGGCGCTTGAAGGGATTGTTGATTCAATAGAGAAAAAGCTCATAAACCTTGGCGTGAAAGAAATACAAAGCACATGGGTCGGAGAAGAGGTAATGTCTTCGTTGAAAGAGCTTGATAAGGTTGCGTATGTGAGGTTTGCGTCTGTCTACAGGCAGTTTAAGGATATAAGCGAGCTTATGAATGAAGTAAAGACGCTTTTTGAAAGTAAAGGCAATAAGTAGTTAAGCTCTTTAAAGGAGTCAACTATAAAGAATTCTCCTTAATTTGGAATTTAACATTATGAG
>JASEHP010000208.1 GCA_030018605.1 Thermodesulfovibrionales bacterium | reverse complement strand
ACCCTTGAGAATAAAGCCCTGATGAGATTTTACAGAAAAGACTTGACAATGCCACCTCATTGACCCTTATCAGATAATCTATGATGCAGCACAGAAATCTAAAATAAATCCACAGGTGATTCTAACAATATTGGAAAGAGAGCAGAGTGCTATAACGAGACAAACCCGACCAAATGATGAAAGGAGATTACGCCGTCTTATGGGATGGGACCCGAAGAATTTGATAGTTCCTCTTGCCAAAAAGTCAATTCAGGAACAAATAAGAGATGGCGCAGCACAACTTAGGCGAGATTATAATCGTTTAACCAGCGACCCTCCTCAGCCAACACCTGGCGGTTGGCAGGTTGGGGTTGAAAAGATGACAGATGACGGCGTGGTTGTAACTCCTGCCACAGTAACAGCCGCTCTTATGTATGCTTACAATTCAGAGGTAGGTGCAGCATGGGGTGGGAACAAGAAACTTGTTGGTGGCAATGCCCGTTTTTGTAAATATTGGGATGAATTTGGCTTTGCAACCCCTTGTCCCGAACCACCTGCCCCTCTCACCATCTCCGGTTCTGAAACAATAACAAGAAACAGTAGCGCACAATATACTGCAACTGGTTGTCCGAGTAATATTATATGGAGCGTGTCAGGCACAGGAGCGACTATCAGTTCAACCGGATTGCTTACTGCAGGCGCAACAGCCTGTGGAAGTTTAACTGTTACTGCAACGTGTCCAGCGTGTGGGACTTCTGCTACACAATGGGTTAGAGTTGCAGATGCGGGACAGTGGGTAAGAATAAATTATTGTAATCTTGGGTCAGGTTCTCTTTGCGATTTTACTGTAATTTCTGGTAACACAAAACATTATATCCAGGTGGGTGGAACTACTGACCCAAATTGCAATCCTGCGACATATTGTGCGCCAAATGGATATTATTGTCATGCTTCATCACCAATTCCTCCTCAAATATGTTTTGGTTGGATGTATTGTTGTGTGCATTCATGGTCTACATCAATTTGGCAATGCTTATGAAACAAATTAAACAAATATATAATTTCCTTTCAGCCTATCCCAAAGATGTTGTTGAACTTGGGATAGAGGCATGGAGAATAGGAGAGGAAGATTCAAGATTTAAGATTCAATACAGGGAATGGTGTCAAATGTCCCTCTTGCTCAGGATTATAATGAGCTTACAGAAGAGGCAGGAATCCAGAGAATACAAAATGCTGGATTCCGCATCAAGTGCGGAATGACAGAAAAGAGAAGGAGGTGTTTAAACATGATAAAAGAAGCGATTAATATTCTTGTAAGCAGCATTAACCTCTCCGAGGCAGAGATGGCTGAATGCATGAGAGAGATTATGGAGGGCAAGGCAACAGATGCCCAGATAGCTGCATTCCTTACTGCCTTGCGCATTAAGGGCGAGACAGTTGATGAGATAACAGGCGCAGCGCGCATAATGCGCGAAAAGGCAACGACCATTAAAGCGCCTGAAGGCGTGCTTGACACATGCGGCACAGGCGGAGATATGGCACATACATTTAATATCTCGACAACGACTGCGATAGTCGTCGCCGCATGCGGAGTGCCTGTTGCAAAGCATGGGAACCGTTCTGTCTCAAGCCAGTCCGGAAGCGCGGATGTGCTCGAGGCACTCGGCGTCAAGATAGACCTTCCGCCTGAAAAGGTTGAAAAATGCCTCTTTGAAACAGGATTCGGTTTTCTGTTTGCGCCCCTGTTTCATCCTGCAATGAAATATGCGATAGGACCGAGAAGGGAGATGGGATTAAGGACGATATTCAATATACTCGGCCCACTGACAAATCCTGCAGGCGCAAAAAGGCAGATAGTCGGCGTGTTTGCGGATAAACTAACAGAGCCGCTTGCCAGGGTTTTAGGCAATCTCGGCGCGCATGATGCAATGATTGTGCACGGAGAAGACGGGCTTGATGAAATAACCCTCACTGACGGCACGCGGGTTTCAAGATACGCGAATAATAAGGTTGAAAACTTTTTTGTTTCGCCTGAGGATTTCGGCGTCAAAAGGGGAAGGCTTGAAGACCTTGTCGGAGCTGACAAAGACGCCAATGCCCGCATAACGCTCTCTATACTCAAGGGAGAAAAAGGCCCGAAACGTGATGTTGTTCTCATGAACTCTTCTGCCGCGCTTGTCGTTGCGGGAAAGGCTAAGGATTTCAGAAGCGGCGCGGAAATGGCAGCGGAGGCTATTGATTCTGGAAAGGCGATGAAGAAACTTGAGGAGATTAAGAAGGTTACGAATTCGCTGTAAAAAAGGGGAGTATCAGTCCAATCTTTTTTCCCGGCTTGCCGCAGCAGATTGGAAAAGTAGCTGTCAGATTTATTCGGCAAGGGCAATGCTTCTAATGGCGGTCATACAGCGGAACGAAGTCTTACGCGTGCGTCTTCAACAACAACTATTGATCCCTTAGCAATTTCGGCATAATTACTTTTTTCGGTGTCTGTTTTGGAGTATGGAGAGGATTAATTTA
>JASEHP010000207.1 GCA_030018605.1 Thermodesulfovibrionales bacterium | reverse complement strand
CGGAGCGTTAAAGGGCCGGGCGGCGGCTATGTGCTGAGCAAGAAACCTGAAGACGTAAGCATCAGCGCTATCCTTAATGAACTTGAAGGCCCTGTAGCCATAACTTCCTGCCTTGACCCTGAGGAGGGATGTGTAAGAGTGGATGGATGTGTAACGTATATGCTTTGGAAATCCCTTGGCGAGAAGATAGATGCATTTCTCAACACAGTGACATTGAAAGATTTGGTCAGCGGAACACTCTTTAAGAAGAATTTCCCGCCCCGTGCGGGTTCGCCGAGGAGAACGAGTCGCCCGAGGCGAAAAAGTTAAAAGTAATATGAAGTTTGTAGAGAATGTTAAAGCGGATGTAACAACAGACATAGTTTATATGATGTGCCCGATGCATCTGCTGAAGCTTGAAGAAAAAATCAAGGAACTGGATGACGGGCAGATACTAGAGATAATGACTGATTATGACGGCGCGCTTGAAGATATTCCCGGCTGGTGTGAAAAAACAGGCAATGAATTTTTAGGGATGAGTGAGACGGAAGATTTTTATAAATTTTATATCAGGAAGTCGGTACGACTCGAAACCGAGAAGGTGAAGCGAAAATGAGGAAGCGCTACTTTGACCATGTTGCGACAAACCCTCTTGACAGCCGTGTTTTTGAAGCGATGATGCCTTATTTCACGGAGGATTTCGGAAATCCGCTGAGCCTTTATGGCCTCGGCACAAAGGCAAAAGAGGCAATAGAAAACGCGAGGCTGCAGGTCGCATTGCTCATTAATTCAAAGTCATCTGAGATAATCTTTACATCAAGCGGCGCCGAGGCGAATAATTTTGCGTTCCGGGGCATTGCGCTTGCAAGACAGAATGAAGGAAAGCATGTAATCGTCTCTAAGATGGAGCATCATTCAATCCTGAATTCCGCGCGGTTTCTTGAAAAGATGGGTTTTGCAGTTACGTTTCTCCCTGTGGATAAATATGGCACAGTTGACCCCGACACAGTAAAGAAATCAATAACAAAAGAGACAACACTCATATCCATAATCCATGCAAGCAGCGAGGTCGGGACCATAGAGCCTATAAAAGAGATAGGCAGGATTGCAAAAGAAAAGGGGATAGTCTTTCATACGGATGCAGTTGCAGCAGCAGGGAATATCCCGGTTGACGTGAAAGAACTCGGCGTTGACCTTTTAAGTATGGCGGCGCATCAGTTTTACGGGCCTAAGGGCGCAGGCGCTCTTTACGTAAGAGAGGGCATGAGGATAGTTCCGCTCATCTACGGCGGGATACAGGAAAGCGGGAGAAGGGCAGGCACAGAGAATGTCCCTGCAATTGTGGGGATGGGCAAGGCAGCAGAACTTGCAAAAGATGAGATGGCTGACAGAGTAGGGCAGGCTAAAAAATTAAGGGATAAACTCATTAATGGCGTATCAGGCATTGAAAACGTCTATCTTACAGGACATCCTGAAAACAGGCTCCCGGCGCATGCGAGCTTTACAGTTGAATTTATAGAAGGCGAGGCAATGCTTCTGCTTCTTGCGGCAAAGGGCATTTATGCCGCTTCAGGCTCTGCATGTTCGTCAAAGGCATTGAAGGCGTCGCCTGTTTTGCTGTCAATGGGCGTGCCTTCAAATCTGGCTCAGGGTTCAATAGTCTTTACATTGGGTAAAGATAACACGGAAGAAGATATTGATTACCTGCTTTCCGAGTTTCCGCAGGTTATAAAAAGATTAAGAGAGATGTCCCCCTATGCAAAAGGCTGGGGAATGAAAGGAGAGGGTGGAGAATGTACAGTGCAAAAGTAATGGACCATTTTACAAATCCGAGGAATGTGGGAGAGATACCTGATGCCGACGGTGTTGGCACAGAGGGGAATCCTACATGCGGGGATGTAATGCAGATTTTTATAAAGGTGAAAGATGACAGGATAGTTGATATAAAGTTCAAGACGTTCGGGTGCGGGGCTGCAATTGCTGTGAGCAGTATGATTACTGAGATGGCTAAGGGCAAGACAATTGATGAGGCATTGACAATATCAAAGGAAAGTGTTGCGAATGAATTGGAGGGACTTCCTCCTCAGAAGATGCACTGCTCTAACTTAGGAGCGGATGCGCTTAAGAAAGCAATTGAAGATTACAGGAGTAGAAATAAATAGGGCGGCATGAATGATGCCTAAAGTGTTCAAGAAATTTTCGATGAGGGATTCTGGATTTAAGATTTCCTGTGAATCCTTAAATCAGCAAAAACGCAAATCCTCTTTTAAAAAATATTCCTGAAGCCGTTTAATGAAATAGGCAGCGGAATTGTTGAGTCCTTAATTGTCCTTATAGTCATCAGCGTCATGGTTGTTATTGTGATGGACCGCTATGAGACTATAATAGAGGAGGCAAAAGAAGTTGCGCTTAAGACTGAATTAAATAATCTTAGACAAGCAATCCTCTTCTTTAAGATTAAAAATAGCAGATTGCACTTCCCCCAATATAGCGGACACACCGAAGAGTTAGGTTAATATATATTAA
>JASEHP010000206.1 GCA_030018605.1 Thermodesulfovibrionales bacterium | reverse complement strand
AAAGCGGACATTTCTAAATTGGCAAGAATAGGACATTTCTAAATTGGTAGAACATTGACTGAGAAAACACTTGACACATTATCATTAAAATTTTATTCTTACACATAATGAAAAAACCGTGGGCAGGAAGGTTTACTGAAAAAACATCAAAGACAGTGGAGCATTTTACGGAATCAATATCATTTGACCGTAGACTGTGGAAATACGACATCGATGGAAGCATTGCCCATGCAAAAATGCTCGGCAAACAGAAAATCATCTCTCAGAAAGACTCATCAGCAATAATCAACGGACTGAAGGATATCGCAGGAGAAATTGAAACGGGCAGATTTAGATTTGCAGTTGAACTTGAAGATATTCACATGAACATTGAAGCAGCGCTTATAAAAAATATTGGAGACGCTGGCAAAAAACTCCACACAGCGCGTTCAAGAAATGACCAGGTTGCCCTTGACCTGAGACTCTACCTTAGGGCTGAGACAAAAGAAACAATTGCGCTCATTAAAAACCTACAAAAAACACTGCTCAATGCCGCGGAAAATAACATCGGCATCATCATGCCGGGCTACACGCATCTGCAAAAGGCACAGCCTGTTCTCCTGTCGCATCATCTCCTTGCCTATGTTGAAATGCTCCGGAGAGACAGGGAACGCTTTGAAGATTGTCTTAAGAGAATAAATGTCCTTCCTCTCGGCTCATGCGCGCTGGCAGGGACATCCCTGCCGGTTGACAGGTCTTATGTGGCAAAGCTGCTTGGATTCAAAACTATTGCTGAAAACAGCATTGACGCTGTTTCGGACAGGGATTTTGCCATAGAGTTTTTAACAGATGCCGGCATACTCATGATGCACCTGTCCCGCTTCGCAGAAGAACTCATTCTGTGGTCAACAGAGGAGTTTTCATTTATCGAACTGCCTGATGCATTCACAACAGGCTCAAGCATAATGCCTCAGAAGAAAAACCCTGACGTTGCTGAATTAATAAGAGGGAAAAGCGGAAGAATATACGGAAACATGCTTGCGCTCATGACAGTGATGAAGGGACTGCCCCTTGCATATAACAGGGATATGCAGGAAGACAAAGCCCCTGTCTTTGACACCGTGGACACCGTTAAGTCATGCCTGACAGTCCTTGCACAGATGATGCCTCAGACAAAATTTATGAAGGAGATAATGCGTGATGCCGCAGGCAGAGCATATTCCACTGCAACAGACATAGCCGAATATCTCGTAAAAAAAGGCGTTCCGTTCAGACAGGCGCATGAGATAACAGGGAAGATTGTACGTTACTGCATTAAGAACAAAAAACAGCTTGGAGAAATTTCTGTCACTGAATTCAGGAATTTTTCTAATATTATCTCAAAAGATATCTACTCGCATCTCAGCGCTGAAAACTCTGTGAATGCAAAAAACTCAAGAGGCGGGACATCCCCATCGGAAGTGAAAAAGCAGATTAAGAGCCTGAAACAGCTGATAAAATGAAAGCGGTCAGCACTCAGCGCTCAGCGTTCAGCAGCAAAAAATTAAAATTCTGTTCACTGTTAACTGTTCACTATTCACTGATTGCTGTTTACTGTCTACTGTTTGCTGCTTGCTTCATGTTTGTCTCATGCGGCAAAAAAACACCGCCCACACTCAAAGCATATGAAAAACCACTTGCTCCCGCTGCCCTTAAGGCAATACACAGAGAAGACAGAATTATTCTTTCATGGTCATACAGTTCAAAAAAGGAAAACCTGAAGGAATTTCATATCCTCAGGGCGGAAGACAGCAGCTTTCAGAAAATAGCTGTTGTAAGCAAAGATACAAATACATACATAGATGTTAATTTCAAAATAGGTATTCCCTACAAATACAAGGTAGTCGCCGTAAGCCTGAAAAAGGTCATCAGTGAGGATTCAAACATAATCGAAATAAAACCTGAATCTGTCCCTCTCGCTCCAAAGAATATATCATTCAACGTTGGCAACGACAGCCTGCACCTCTCGTGGGATAGCGCAGGCGAAAATATTCTTTATAACGTTTACAGAACCGCTGAGAAAGGCAAATACAGCATCAACCCTGTAAACAAAGAAGCGCTGACAGCGTCCAAATATTCTGACAATCTGGAAGGCAGTCCTGTTTATTATACAATCCGCAGTCTTTTGAGCAAGGAATTCCGGAGTGAAGGACAGGCATCAGTAGAAATAACAGTTGACCCTTCATCCTTTACCCCTTCAAAGCCCGAAGGGTTTCAAACAGTTGTCGCAGATGATAGAGTCGTTATTTCATGGAAAGAAAATCCTGAGATGTGGGTGACAAAATACAGGATTTACGATAAAGTGAATGAAAAAGACGGATTTAAACTCGTAAAAGAATCCGTGACCCCTGCGTTCACTTTAAGAGAGGAAACGGGGATGAAACACATATTCAGAGTAACTGCCATCGGGCCGGTTAAAGAAAGCGAACCTTCAGAAATGATTACAGTTGATTTTTAAAGGAGTCAACTATAAAGAATTCTCCTTAATTTGGAATTTAACATTATGAGA
>JASEHP010000205.1 GCA_030018605.1 Thermodesulfovibrionales bacterium | reverse complement strand
GGTTGACTATCTCATCAAAAAAGGAGGTATGTCGCATTTGTATGGAACTTATACACACATTGTTTTTTTACATTAGGATATGCTATGCTCTAAATAAGATTTTAGAAGTTTTTGCAGTTTATGAGGCCACAAAGACTTTTTAACTTTGTGGCCTTTTTTATTTGTTAAGACCTTCTGAGATTTGAGTTTTAAAAAAAGGAGGTAGAAGAAATGACGAATGGAACAGTAAAGTGGTTCAATGATTCAAAGGGTTTTGGCTTTATCACAAGTGAAGACGGCAGTGATGTATTTGTCCACCACACTTCAATCCAGGGCAACGGCTTTAAGAGCCTTGCTGAGGGTGACTCAGTCAGCTTTGACACTGAAAAGGGTCCGAAAGGCCCCAAAGCTATCAATGTAGTAAAGCTGTAATTGACAGGCAAAATTCCTCCCGAGATGCTCGGGAGGAATTTTTATTTCATGTGAGGGGGACCATGGCAAACAGACAACATCACAGACAAAATCATGTCTTAAAGATGGAATTTAAAAAGCAGGACAATATTGCCGCGGGTTTAGTTTCGGACCGATTCCCTACAGTTTCCGGCATCGTAATTCAGATAACATATTATCGCAAAGCGGCAATTCCTCTTCTTATGGTGCGCACTGTTAATATTTTTCCTACCTCGTATGCCTATTTTAAAATGGACTGTATGATAAAGGGCTGCGACGGAGGCGGGTTTGACCTTACCTCTGTAGTTGCCAATATGGTTAAGGCTCATAAGAAGATGAAGAAAGGGTCTCTCAATTGCAGCGGGGCCGCTGATGCCATTGAGAATGACCATGCGCATATTGAGTATGCAGCCGTAATACAGTATAAAAAGGTCTCTACAATTAAGTCTTAGTTCATCTCGCTTAAACCGCTTGAAGAATGAGTGGTTAGCGAAGCCTCAAAACATCCCCCTGTCCAAGGTTCTGTACTGGATCGCCTCAGAGACGTGGTGGGATTGTATTTCTGCTGATGAATCCAGGTCAGCGATTGTTCTGGATAATTTAAGCGTCCTCGTATATGCCCTTGCTGAAAGCCCGAGCTTCTGCATTGCGTTTTCAAGAAGGGACTGCGCCTCAGGCTTAAACTTGCAATATTTTTTTATATGCCTTGTCTTCATCTGTCCGTTTGAATATATCCTGTCGTTTTTAAACCTCTCAATCTGTATGTCCCTTGCTTTTATAATCCGTTCTCTTATTGATGCTGATTTTTCCCCTGAATATTCTGTTGAGAGTTCTTTATACGGGACAGCAGGCACTTCAATGTGAATATCAATCCTGTCAAGCAAAGGCCCCGATACCCTGTGCCTGTACCTGTGTATCTGTCCGGGTGTACATGTGCATTGATGCCTTGAGTCTCCGAGATAACCGCAGGGGCAGGGGTTCATTGCGGCAACAAGCATGAAATTCGCGGGATATGTTATTGATGCGACTGCCCTTGAGACTGTCACTTCTCCATTCTCCAAGGGCTGCCTTAATACCTCAAGCACATTTCTTTTAAATTCAGGAAGTTCATCCAGAAATAAAACTCCGTTATGCGCAAGGCTCACCTCGCCGGGCTTAGGGAGAGTGCCGCCGCCTATAAGCGCAACATCCGAAATCGTGTGATGAGGAGACCTAAAAGTTCTGGTTGCAAGCAAAGGCTGGCCTGTTTTCAGCAAGCCTGCAACGCTGTGGATCTTTGTCGCCTCCAATGCCTCGTCAAAAGTCATCTTCGGAAGTATCGTAGGAAGCCTTTTTGAAAGCATTGTCTTTCCCGAACCTGGGGGACCTATCATTAAAACATTGTGCCCTCCTGCTGCAGCGACCTCCAATGCCCTCTTTGCATGTTCCTGCCCCTTGACCTCGGAAAAATCATCTTCATAAAGAGAATATTCTTCAATTGTTTTATCAAGGTCAATGGTGAATATTTTTTCAGACGAACCGTTTTTCAGAAAATCGATAACCTCAGGAAGGCTGTTCATCCCGAACACAGACACGCCTTTCACAACCGCTGCTTCTGATGCATTCTCCTCAGGAAGTATCACTCCTTTCAATCCAAGGCTTTTTGCAGCAACGGCCATTGATAAAGCGCCCCGCACAGGCTTTATCTTTCCGTCAAGCGAAAGTTCACCGGTAAAAAGATAGCCCTGAATTGCATTCATCTCAAGAACGCCCTCTGCCGTGATTATCCCTATTGCAATAGGAAGGTCAAATGATGAGCCTTCTTTTTTCAAATCAGCAGGCGCAAGGTTAACGGTTATCTGTTTAAGAGGAAAATTAAATCCGATGTTTTTTAAAGACGCCCTTACCCTGTCACGGCTTTCTTTTACAGCAGCGTCAGGAAGACCGACCATATTGAAATGCGGCAGCCCTCTTGATGCAATGTCAACCTCAACATCAACAGGATGGGCGTCAATCCCCACAACGCTTGCGCTCAGGATTTTAGAAAGCATAAGACATTATACTGAATCGCCTTGAGCATGTAAAATGCACGCATTAAATCATCTAAAATGTAACCGAGAAGGTACTGGTTAAATCATCTAAA
>JASEHP010000204.1 GCA_030018605.1 Thermodesulfovibrionales bacterium | reverse complement strand
TTCACTGCTAAAATAGTTTCTCGCATTTCTTTTTTCGACCTCGCCTATGTAAAACCGTACAGAAACTGTTTGCGCCCCACTTTTTTTCGCATCAAGTGAATTCTGTATGACTTCTCTGACAAGTGCTTCTGCCGGATTTTTGAGACGGAAAAATTCAGGTTCATGCGGATCCCGTTCAGGTTCTCCGGGTTCTAATTTTTTAAATTTCCACATCATTTCTCCTCTTCACAGCTTAAACCTCTCTCTCTTTCCTGCCAGAAATTTAGCCTTTATGAGCTTTAACTGCTTATCGATTTCAGAAAAGATTTTATTGACCTCTTCCTCGGTATATTCATAAGAACTCTTGTTCGAGCAGTTCCCGAGGATTCTGATTTTCTCAAGGATGTCGTTTGTGCGCTTTGAGGCTATTCTTTTGAAGCGTTCGTTTCTTGTTTCTTCCTTCTTTTGCCCCATAAATCTCCTGAATATAATAACATATGTTGTTAAAATAACATGTCTATTTATAAATGTCAAGAAAATAATGCAGCTATTTATATAAAAAACTGTTTTGCCCAAAGCATCTCCACCTATGATTTGAATCATAAAAATATCCCCTGAAATGTGTTTAAAATAAATCATGTTAAAGGAAACTTGTCCGGGAAGCAGTGAGATAAGGAGTCCGTATCCCGAGGAGATAAGGTGCGGTGCGTGCGGAGCGAAAACAGAGATATGGACTGACGAGCCTGAGACTGTCTGCAATGCCTGCGGAGGCATTGTCTCAAGGGATATGCGCATGACCTGCATTAAGTGGTGCCCTGCCGCGAAAGATTGTGTCGGCGCTGAGAAATATGAAAGACTTATCAAGGCCATGAAGGATTAAAAAAAGCAAGGATTAATTAAAGCTGATTCCTGCCTATTTTGCCCAGTCGTATTTTCTTCTGCTTCTGTGCGTGATATATCTTTCGGCAGAAAGGGCTGCTATGCAGCCGTTTGCCGCAGAGACGACAACCTGCCTTACCTCTGTGCATGTCATATCGCCGGCCGCGAACACACCGGGGATTGATGTCTCCATCATCCTGTTTGTGACGATGCATTCTTCTTCGCTGAGTTCAACATTGCCGCCGAGGAAATCTACTATGGGTTTATTCCCGTGGAGATACACAAAAACCCCTGAAAGTTCCAGTGAAGATTCTTTTTTGTCTGCACCGGACATCTTTATCCGTTCAACGACTTCATGGCCCTCTATTGCCGTTACTGACTGCCCGAGGAGGATTTTAAGGTGCGGCTCGCTTAAAGCAGGGTAGTCATCTTCAACCTTAAGTTTTGATGACGGCGAGATGAGATAAACAATCCCTGCAAATTTTGTCAGGAGACCTGCCTCTTTTACTGCCTCTTCAGAATCTCCTATTACACATACTGTTTTGCTTTTATAGAACGCAGCATCGCATATTGCGCAGTAGCTTACCCCTTTTCCGAGAAATTCAGCCTCGCCTTTTATCGTGGGCTTTCTTCCCATCGAGCCTGTTGCCATGATTACAGTCTTCCCGCTGTAGTTCTTATCCATTGTAAAGACTTCCTTTACGTTGCCTGTGAGATTTACCCCTATGACCTGAACCTCAGCATATTCTGCTCCAAAATCAATTGCCTGTTTCCTGAATATGTCAAGAAGCTCTTTTCCAGTGAGCGGTTCGGAAAGGCCGGGATAATTTTCTATCCTGTGCGCAAATGCAAGAGCGCCTGCAGTTCTGGATTTATCAAGGACAATTGTCTTTAGTTTTGCCCTTGATGCATACTGCGCAGCGGAAAGGCCTGCAGGGCCTCCGCCTATAATTATCACATCATATAAATCGTTCATTGCGCCCTTCCTGTTATCCCCTTGATTAAATCTATTTTGCCGATTATGCCGACTATCTTTTTGCCTTCAACAACAGGAATAAGATGGACCTTTTTCTCAGACATTATGGTTGCGATGTCCTGAACAGGCGTGTCTTCGGCAACAGTTATGACCTCTTTTGTATAGATGTCATTCACCGTAATCGCTGTCATTTTTTTAATCTCTTTTTCTATTTTGCTCTGGCTTTCAAGGACGATAAATGCATCAAAAAGCCTCATTACAGTAGGAATGTGAAGCCTTTTGTCTAGGCTTATCAGGTCGTTTTCCGTGACTATGCCGATTAAATTTTCATTAGCATCTACAACAGGCGCGCCGCTGATTTTATGCTCCATGAGTATCCGCGCCAGTTCTTCTATCGTGGTTGCGGCTCTGACTGTTGTCACATTTTTTGTCATTATGTCTTTAGCTGTCAGCATTGTTTCTCCTTATCATCTTTTAGAGATATAATACTGTGTGCGGGAAGCAAAATCAATTGAAAGCTGTCCCCTGTTCATAGAACAGCTTAAGATGTTTGTATACGACGAGGTGCATAAGCGCGGTATACAGATGCTGAGGATTGTGCAGGAGTGTTTGGGCAATAACCCGTATAAACATATATATCCTGCGCAGGTCGGGTATAAATGCTTGGTAGCGTAAAATCTTCTGTGTAAAATCTTGCGGTAAAAAAGATAAGGGTGTA
>JASEHP010000203.1 GCA_030018605.1 Thermodesulfovibrionales bacterium | reverse complement strand
CCTCAATTGCTCCAGCTGTCACATGATAAACGGTATCGGAGGGACAACCGCCCCTGATCTGAGTTATGTCGGCGCTAAAAGGGATAGGACATGGTTTATAGGGCATTTCAAAGACCCTAAAGCATTCGTCCCCGGTTCCGTGATGCCTGCTTATGGAAACCTGAACGAGAAAGAGCTTAATGACTTAACACATTACATGCTTACTCTTAAGCAGGAGGTGACAAAATGAGCATAAAATATGAAAGCCAAAAAATAGCGCAGAATTTCTATACATTTGCTGTGCTTCTGTTCCTTGTGCAGGTAGTGGTCGGCGTAATAGCTGCCGCTCAGTTCATCTGGCCCGACTTCTTCATCCTGAACTTCAACACAATAAGGACTCTCCATATCAATGCGCTGGTCGTATGGCTGCTTGTCGGGATGATGGGAGCTACATACTATGTCGTTTCTGAAGAATCGGAATCAGAACTGTGGAACCTGCCGCTTGCAAAGTTTCAGTTCTGGGCAACTGTGGTTGCAGTAACAGCAGTGGTTTTAGGTTACATCTGGATGGGAATAAATCCGCAGGCAAACACACTTGTATTCGGCACAAGACTTTTAAACGAAGGAAGGGAATATATTGAGGCGCCGCGCTGGGCAGACATCCTCATCGTAGTATCAGTTCTCCTATTCCTGCTGAACTGTTTCATGACTATGTTCAAAGCAAAAAAGTGGACAGGGATACAGGGCACCTTGCTTGCAGGGCTTACCTTCCTTGCATTGATGTATTTACCGGGGATGTTCTATACAAAGAGCATGGTAAAAGACCAGTTCTGGTGGTGGTGGGTCGTCCACCTCTGGGTTGAAGGCGCATGGGAAATAATCGCAGGCGCGCTGCTCGCTTTTATGTTGATGAAGCTTGTCGGAGCAAGGAGAGAGGTAGTTGAAAAGTGGATGTATATAGAGGTAGGCCTTGTAATGTTCACTGGAATCCTCGGCACAGGGCATCACTATTACTGGATTGGGACACCCGGCTACTGGTTATGGGTAGGCGGTATATTCAGTTCACTTGAACCGATTCCATTGCTTGTGATGGTCTGGGATGCATTCAAGACAACGAGAGAAACAAGAAACGTAACGAATAAGGCTGGGCTTTACTATACGGTGGCTCATGCTATATTCAACTTCGTGGGCGCAGGTTTAATGGGTGTGATACATACACTGCCGCAGGTCAATAAATGGACTCACGGCACACAGATAACAACAGCGCACGGACATCTTGCATTCTACGGCGCATACGTCCTTCTTGTCCTTGCAATGATATATGTAACACTCCCTGCAATCAGGGGAGTTAAGGAATTCAATGCATCAAGGGCATTTCAGTCCTTCTGGTGGATGACAATCTCGATGGTATTCATCGTCCTCACAATAATGGGTGCAGGAATGGTCCAGACCTATATGGAAAGGCTTATGGGTCTTGATTATGTGGCTGTGAAGTCGGTCTACAACCTCTGGTTCTGGATATTCAGGGCGATATTCGGAGTTGGTTTCCTGTATGGTGTCTGGATGCTTGTTGTGGATTACTTCAAACTCGGCAAAGAAACAACAACTGCTTAAAAAACTGTTTCTGAAAAAAATAAAAGGGGCGGTCATTGACCGCCCCTTCCTCTTTTTAAGTCTTACTTGTTTTTAGTCCTTCACTGCTCGATCACAAAGGGTATATCAATCTCCTGAAGAACCTTTTTCATTTGTTCAAGAGTAACCTTTTTATCGTCATATGTAACGATGGTTTGCATGTTATTCGGTTCTGTTTCCATCTCTACATTCAAAACGCCGTCAATTTCTCTCAAGGCAGAACTTACCTCGCTCAATTTGGTCGCTCAACGCAGCCCGGCATGATCTATGGTAAGCTTTTTTACTTCGGCAATGCCCTGTTGAGCAATAACAAGAGATAAAAGCAAACCCATAATAATCACGCCGGCAACGATTTTGTTCTTCATCATGACTTTCTCCTTTACTTCAAAGGTCTGAAGATTCCGTACATATAACTTTCACCTCTGTCCTGTTCGAACCGGCCACACATAATTATTGGCCCTCTTATTGGCGCCATCTACATAGCCTTCTCCCATAATGACGAAACAAGCATAGTCGCTCCCGCCAAAATTAGTTGATGACCAATAGCCGTCCGTCTGTACATTTGTAAAGCCTTGTGTGTTAAGCCATGCAGCATTATCGCTACATGAGGAACCGTCGCATGTTTGTTCTTTATATCCTGCGTTAAAAAGGCTTTCAAGCTCGCTGCTGTTAGACAGCCTCCAGTCAGTGTATCCGCATACTCCCCCGCTCTTGTTAAGGCTTTTCACATAGTCCAGGGCGCCCTGCCATGTCCTTGTTCCGTTAGGCAGGTTGCCATTTTTAGTCCACATCAATCCTGTAAATGTATCGGTTATGCAGTCGCCTTTTATATTAAATCTCGTTTTGTCATGCTCAATCCCTGTTTTGATAGTGTAACATCAATTCTGTAAATATGAATCAGGGTATAATTCTCAAGGGAAAAACAATCTCTTAAAGAGAAAGGAGAACT
>JASEHP010000202.1 GCA_030018605.1 Thermodesulfovibrionales bacterium | reverse complement strand
TTTCTCATAATGTTAAATTCCAAATTAAGGAGAATTCTTTATGGTTGACTCCTTTCTCATTCCTGATGTACGTGCTCCTCTTTCTCTGCTCTTGATATCTGCCACTTCATCCAGAGTTTTCCAGCAGCTATAACACCAAAGGCAAAAACAGCCTCTACAGAATATATTACCAGCTTGCCCGGCTTTAAGATATTGTCTATAAACGGGTCGGTGATAATCATCTCTCCGCCGACTTTTCCGAGCACTGCTGCGCCTATATAAATAATAATAGGGTATTTATCCATCAGTATTGACAGTAAATTGCTTGTAAAGACAACGAGAGGGACGCTCAGTCCGAGCCCGAAAATGAGGAGAAACAAATTACCATGAGAGGCGCCCCCAACTGCAAGCATATTGTCTGTTGCCATGGTAATATCTGCAATTACTATGATTTTTATAGCCTGAGCTATTGTTACGGCTTGTTTTTCAATATTTTCTTCAGGCACTCCTTCAATAAAAAGTTTTACTGCTATCCATAATATCACAATGCCTCCGACAAGCTTGATAAAACTTATCGTAAGCAGCTGGGCTACGAAAAAGGTCGCTATGACCCTTAATAAAACTGCCGCGCCTGCGCCGTAGAAGATTCCTTTTTTTCTCTGCTCTGCGGGCAGAGACCTTACTGCCATTGCAATAACAACTGCGTTGTCCCCTGCAAGGATAAGGTCAATTATTACAATGCTGAACAGGGCAGAAAAAAACTGCCAGTCAAAACTGATAGAGCCAAAAATACCTAAGTCCAAAAAACTCCTCCGTTGTCCTGTTATAAACCCACATGAAAAAGCGGGAAGACTTCTGCCTTCCCGCTTTGGCCGATAATCTTAATCTTACTTAATATCCGGTACCTGGAATATGATACCTCCGAATAAGAGGTATGCCAGAATCAATGTCCAGATTACATTAAAAGTCTGCGCAATGATAAAGGCTGCTGCGGGCCTGCCGCCTCCCATGCCTACAAGCTCTTTGAAACGCGTCTCAAGGCCTATTGATGTAAATGCAAGGGCGAACCAGACTGTCCGCATCCCGCCCAACAATCCTTTTGTATCTTTCACAGTGGCGGCATCAAGCAGGAATGAGAAAACAATTGAAGCAACAATGAACCCGAGAACGAATTTCGGGAAACGCTCCCATATTACGCCAGCACTCACCTTCTGTCCGCTTTCCGCTCCTTTCTTGACTGTCCACCATATTGAAAGGAGGAACGCAGCCACGCCGATTAAAACATTCTGCGAGAACTTGACTATAACGCCTGTTTTCATTGCAGGCTCGCTTATTAAAGCGCCTGCCGCAACAACAGAGCCGCTCGTATCAAGAGTTCCTCCGAGCCATGCTCCGCCGACAAGTTCGGGTATTCCAAGGGTCTTCACAATCCACGGCATTATTATCATCATAGGCACGGCTACGATAAGAACAAGGGATGTAACATAGGACAGTTTCTTTTTGTCGCCCTGTATGGCTCCGCAGGTAGCAATAGCTGCTGAGACGCCGCAGATCGAGACTGCTGAGGAGAGCAGTGCTGCAAAATCGTCATCCAGTTTTAGCTTCTTTGAAAGCCAGAAGCACGCATACCAGACAACTGTGACCACACAAATTCCCTGAACTATGCCGAGAGCTCCTCCCTGCAGTATCTCCTTGAAGAGGATGCCTGCTCCGAGTATGACCAATCCGGTTTTTATGAAATACTCTGTCCTCACAGCTTCCATAAGCCATTTAGGGACACCGATTACATTGCTGATAAAAAGCCCGATAACAAGGGCAAAGATAACGTATTCCAATCCGTAATAGTGGATGGTGGAATTACCGGCAAGGAACTGGGCAAGATTGGCTAATATGTAAACTACGGGAAAACCAATAATATATTTTCCGACATTACCGCCCATAAGAATTATGCCGATAGAAGAGATTAGCAGGAAACCCAGCCCGATAATGAGTATATTCCCGATGTTTTCGCCGGAAAAGACCTTTTCAGCAAGCGCTCCCGCAGAACCGCTTATTTTCTTTCCGAGGTCTCCGCCTTTTTTCTTTACCCCTTCGTCTTTTGCCGCTTTAGAAGTTTCGCCGAGTTTTTTGGCGGCGTTTCCAATTGCAGCACGGTCGCCGGAATCCAATGCTGTCTTTAGTGCTGTTGCAGATTCTGCTGCGGCAATTTCGTTTTTAGCCTGTGAGTCTGCAATAAATTTTTCTACCTTCGGTTTTGATTTTTCAACGGTTGCTGCAAATTCACCGCTTGTTTCCCATTTGAAAGTTGGCATCTTAGGCCTGACGCCAGCGAGGATAAGAATGATGATAAGAAAACCTAACCAGACAGCGAGCCAGTCTTCGTTTTTTATTAAACCTGACCATCCCTCCCTTTTCGGGACTTCGTATTTCTCTTCCATAAACTTCCCCTCCGTTTGTATGGAATTTAATGTTAGCGATACTAAATCCGGTTACTCAATAAGTATGCCTCTCTTTCAGGACATTTAGTCACATCACCCGGTACTGTCAACTATTTTGTGTAAATTTGATAAAGGGGCAAATTGGGCCGCACC
>JASEHP010000201.1 GCA_030018605.1 Thermodesulfovibrionales bacterium | reverse complement strand
TTTTAGATGATTTAACCAGTACCTTCTCGGTTACATTTTAGATGATTTAATGCGTATTCTTGACTTTATTACCGCTAAAAAGATATACTTTTCGTCTGGAGAAAAACAATGGGAACATATACTACGTACCATCCTCACAAGATTAAAAGGAAACGGACACACGGCTTCCTTGAGCGCATGAGTTCAAAGGGAGGACGCAAGGTCATTCAAAAAAGAAGGGCAAAGGGCCGGAAGAAACTGGCTGTTTAATCTTTGTTCCCTCATCGCAGGACAAGGCTGTACTTCCATAAACCTTATTAATAATGTGAGCGGCTCTGATGCCTGCGGCATAGGAGTGCAAGGCAAAAGACATGGTCAAAAATATTTTATTAGGGTCTGTAAGGCTCTATAAGTATGCAATCTCGCCGTTACTGCCGGCAAGCTGCCGGTTTGTGCCTACGTGCTCCGAATATTCGGCAGAGGCGATTAAAAAATACGGCGCGGTAAAAGGCATTTATCTTTCAGCAAGGAGAATACTCAGGTGTCATCCGTTTCATAGCGGCGGATACGACCCTGTAAGGTAAACAAAATCATGGGAACAGAAAAAAGAACTCTAATAGCTATAATACTTTCAATAATCATCCTTCTCGGGTATCAGTTTATATTTCCTCCCCAGCCGCAGAAGCAAACGGCTCCCGAGCAAACAAAAGAGGAAAAGAAGGAAACCAAGCCGCAAGAGACTGTCAAGCCTGTTTCCGTGCCTGCTTCAAAACCGGCATCAGCGCCCTTAGACGAAAAAGAGGTCAGGATTGAAACAAGTCTTTATTCTGCAGCACTATCTTCAATAGGCGGAACCATAAAAAAATGGGAATTAAAAAAACATAAAGATAAAGAAGGGCTGTCTGTCGTCCTTCAGCAGGGGCAGAGCGTTTACCAGCCCCTCAGCATAGGCTCTCAAAATAATTTTAATCTTGCTAATGTGAATTTCAGAATATCAGGGAAAGACCTCAAGCTTGATGAAAGCGCAAATACCGGCACGATTATTTTTGAATATGCAACACCCGAATATTCAATAAGAAGAACTTACACTTTTTATAATGACAGTTACAAGGTTGCGCTTAAGGACGAAGTCGCCGGATTGCCTGAATACTGGATAACCACAGGCACCGACTTCGGCATTTACGACAAAAAAGACACATCGGCTCATCTCGGGCCTGTGCTCCTTAAAGACGCAGAGAAGATAGAATTTGACGCAAAAAAATTAACCGAGGCTCCAAGCTATAAGGGCAGGCTGAGATGGATTGCGCAGGAGGATAAGTATTTCTTTTCAGCTATCGTGCCTGTGACTCAGATGGATGAGGCAAAGGCATGGAAGGTTCAGGACTCATCAGTTATCGCATTCAAGGGGAAATCAGGCATTAATAATTTTATCATCTATGCAGGGCCGAAAGAACACGACACCCTCAAAAAATTAAATGTGGGGCTTGAGCACATTGTTGACTTCGGATTCTTCTCCATCATCTCAAGGCCATTGTTCTGGCTTATGAAATTCTTTTATAAATTCATGGGTAATTACGGATGGGCAATAGTGCTCTTGACAATAGTGACACGAATACCCTTTATCCCGCTTCTAAACAAAAGCCAGGCATCAATGAAGAAAATGCAGGATATACAGCCAAGGATGAACGAGATAAAGGAAAAGTACAAAGACAAAAAAGACCCACAGAAGATGCAGAAGGAGATGATGGAACTTTACAAAAAGCATAAGGTAAATCCGCTTGGAGGCTGTCTGCCGATGCTCCTTCAGATCCCGGTATTCTTTGCACTTTATACGATACTTTCGGTTGCCATTGAACTAAGAGGCGCGCCGTTCATGCTCTGGATAACAGACCTCTCCGGGCCGGACACACTCTTCGGGCATATCCCTTCATGGTTTCCTTTGATAGGAGGTTTTGCCGTGGGTCCCCTGCCTATTGCCATGGGCATCACAATGGTCATCCAGCAGAAGATGACGCCGTCGTCAGCTGACCCTGCCCAGCAGAAGATGATGATGCTCATGCCGATTATATTTACATTCATGTTCCTGAACTTCGCGTCAGGACTTGTGCTTTACTGGCTTGTGAACAACGTGCTTTCAATTGTCCAGCAGTTTTACGTCAACAGAAAACTTGCAAAAGAAAAAGCTGAATAAGAAGAACATAACGCTAAAGTTCACTACGAGTAGGAAGGGAATGCTCTGAAAAGTTTTCTTGCCAGTTCTTAGAAATTCCGTGATGAAAAATAAGCCGATGTATCTGCTCGCAAGAAAAGTAAATAGAACCGTCCCCTTTTCTATTTCCAGGGCAGGACTCTCCTGTCAAGGTCGAGGAAACGATTTTGGGATGCTTGACATCAACCACAAAAAGATATATATTAGACTTAAATCTGCCTCATATCAGAGCAGACAGGCGACAGAAAAATCTTCTCTCGGAGGTAAAAATGAAAATGAAATGGATATGTCTATGTCTATGTTTCTCAGTGTTATTGGTATTTCTTGCAAATATTCCATCTCCGTTTGCGGCATTGTCAAGTCTTTTCTGTAAAATCTCATCAGGGCTTTATTCTCAAGGGT
>JASEHP010000200.1 GCA_030018605.1 Thermodesulfovibrionales bacterium | reverse complement strand
GGTGGGACTAACTTTAAACTCAAAATAGTTGTTCCGAAAATGTCGAGCAGGACAATAAGGGTTGATATTGAATAAAACTCAGATGGTTCACAGTTCGCAGTTCACAGTTCACAGCGATACCATTGGCGTTATCCTTCTGAATCTTGGCGGGTCTGATTCCATTCAGGCTGTAAGGCCGTTCCTTTACAATTTATTTTCAGACAGAAAGATTATTAAGCTTGGCCCTCCTTTTCTGCAAAAACCTCTTGCGTGGTTAATCTCAACACTGAGACATAAAAAGACAGAGGGTTATTATAGCCTCATAGGAGGCAGGTCGCCGATACTTGATATTACCAATGCACAGGCAAAGGCGCTGGAAGAAGCGCTAAATAAAAGAGCAGAAGCGCAGAAGAGCAGAAGCGCAGAAGTTGAAAATCTCCAGAACTCCGAACTTTCCGATTCACCCATTCACCCATTCACCCCTTCACCGGTTTTCAAAGTTTACGTCGGAATGCGCTACTGGCATCCTTTAATAGAGGATGTGATACCCAGGATTTATAATGACGGGATTAGAAAACTTATTGGACTCAGCCTTTATCCCCAGTATTCTCTGGCAACATCAGGCTCGTCTTTATCCAAATTCAGGGAGGCTGCAACAAAATATTCCATGGAAGTTTTCTGCACGCCTTCGTGGCATGACCACCCGCTTTATATTGAGGCATTGGTAGATGTTATTAAAAAGGGGCTGGAATCATTCACCCTCTCCTTAACCCTCCACCCTCGAGGGGGAGGGATGGGTGGGGGGGACATCCATGTCCTTTTCAGCGCCCATAGCCTTCCAGAAAGGTTTATTGATGAGGGAGACCCTTATGTGCGGCATATTGAGAGAACGATTGAAGAGATTGTAAAGCGGGTGCCGATAAAATGGGATCTGAGTTATCAATCCAGGAGCGGGCCTGTAAAATGGCTTGGGCCTTCAACAGACAAAAAACTCAAAGAGCTTGCACGCGGGAATATTAAAAATATCCTCATTGTCCCGATAAGTTTTGTGTCCGACCATATTGAGACGCTGTATGAGATTGATATATTATATATGCAGATGGCAAAAGGACTTGAAATTAATCTGAAGCGGACAGAATCGTTAAATACGCACCCGCTTTTTATTGAAGCGCTGAAAGACATGGTAATAAAGAATGTGAAGGAGCTCGGTTGGACAGAATAGTCATTGTAGGCGGCGGTATTTCAGGGCTTTCGCTCGCCTATGCGCTTCTTGAATCTGATCCGTCTGCGGATGTAGTAGTGTTTGAATCGGAAAAAAGAGCCGGCGGAAAGATATGGACAGAAAAAGTGAACGGTTTTCTCTGCGAAGGCGGAGTTAACGGTTTCCTTGATAACAGGCCGAAGACTTTGGAACTTGCTTCAAAACTACTAATTAATCCGCTCAGAAGCAGCGATGCAGCGAGAAAGAGATATATTTTTTCTGACAGGAAACTGCGCCTTCTGCCTGAATCACCCGTATCGTTTCTTACTTCGGACCTCTTGAGCCTATACGGGCGTTTAAGGGTAATCTATGAGTTTTTCGCTCCAAAGGGCAGAATAGACGATGAAACACTTGCTGATTTTGCAAGGAGAAGGCTCGGCAAAGAGGCATACGAAAAGCTCATTGACCCAATGGCATCGGGCATTTATGCAGGAAATCCTGAGTCGCTAAGCCTCAAAAGCTGCTTCCCGAAGATATACGACCTTGAAGAGAAATACGGAAGCCTTATAAAAGGGATGATAAAGCTGCAGAGACAGGCGAAGATGACAGGGAAGGCAAAGGTCGGCGCAGGGCCCGGAGGCACGCTTACGTCTTTTCATGACGGCATGGGAATGATGACAGATTCCATAAAAAAGCTGCTTGGCGACAGGCTCAGGGTCGGGAACAAAGTAGTTTCTGTTGAAAGGAAGAGCAAGGGTTATGCTGTCCATCTCTCTGACGGCATGGTTGTAGAGACGGAGATTCTTGTAATCGCATCTCCTGCATATTCAGCGTCGGAGATTTTAAGGAATCTTGACAGGCATCTTTCATCGGTTCTTTCAGAGATACCGTATCCTTCTGTCGCTGTTGTGTGTTTCGGATACAGGAAAGAATGCATCGCTAATAAACTGGATGGATTTGGTTTTCTCATCCCGTATAAGGAGCGCAGAAAAATCCTCGGTTCATTGTGGGATTCAAGCATTTTCCCGGGAAGGGCTCCTGAGGGGCATGTGCTTTTGCGGAGCATGGTTGGAGGGGCGTGGTCATCGGAGCTTGCAATGCAGGATGACAGCAGGCTGATAGACATTGTCGCAGAGGAATTAGGGCATATTATTGATATAAAAGTTCAGCCGGATTTTGTAAAAATTTACAGACACGAAAAGGCAATTCCACAGTATAATATAGGTCATGACAGGAAACTAAAAGCAGTTGACGAGATGTTATTAAAATACGGAAATCTGTATTTAACCGGGAATGCCTACAGGGGCATAGGCGTTAATGACTGCGTAGAAAATTCATATAAACTGGCAGCGACAATAATCAGAAAGGAGTCAACTATAAAGAATTCTCCTTAATTTGGAATTTAACATTATGAGAAA